>CALIIC010000150.1 GCA_938020445.1 uncultured Flavobacteriaceae bacterium
TATCCTAAAAAGCATGGAGGAAAAAGGATTGATTCAACGAAAACCCAATCCGAAAGATGGTAGAGGGGTACTGATTCATCTTACGAATTTTGGGCTGGAAAAAAGAAAAGATTCCAAAGATGTAGTGCTACGTTTTAATGAGGTAATAAGAAACAACATTAGCAAAGAGCAGTTACATTCCTTTTTTGAGGTGATGGAAACGATCAACAACCTGGTTGTTGAAAAAAAAATATATATCACAGAGACAACTAATTAATCCTAATACGTTAGATGAACAAGCATATTAAAAAGGTGGCGGTCATAGGCTCCGGAATTATGGGAAGCGGCATCGCCTGCCATTTTGCCAATATCGGAGTAGAAGTTTTATTATTGGATATTGTTCCAAGAGAATTAAACGATAAGGAAAAGGCCAAAGGCCTTACGCTTAAAGATACCGTGGTGCGGAATCGTTTGGTCAATGATTCATTGGTCGCAGCGCTAAAATCAAAACCCTCCCCTATTTATCATAAAAAATTTGCGGATCGCATCGTTACCGGGAATTTAGAGGATGATATTGCCAAGGTTTCAAAAGTAGATTGGATCATTGAGGTAGTCGTTGAGCGCTTGGATATCAAGAAAATCGTTTTTGAAAACCTCGAAAAGCACCGAACTCCTGGCACATTGATCACTTCGAATACTTCTGGTATTCCTATCAAATTTATGAGCGAAGGTCGCAGCGATGATTTTCAGAAACATTTCTGTGGGACGCACTTTTTTAACCCCGCACGTTATTTAAAGTTGTTTGAAATTATCCCAGGCCCCAAGACATCGCCAGAAGTATTGGAGTTCTTGAACGGATACGGAGAGCAATTCTTGGGAAAAACCTCGGTAGTTGCCAAAGATACTCCGGCCTTTATTGGAAACCGTATTGGTATTTTCAGCATTCAAAGCCTCTTCCATATGGTAAAAGATATGGGAATGACCGTAGAGGAAGTTGATAAACTAACGGGCCCTGTAATAGGTCGGCCAAAGTCGGCCACTTTCCGAACTGTAGATGTTGTCGGCTTAGACACACTAGTACACGTAGCCAATGGTATTGCCGAAAACTGTAAGGACGATGAGCAACATGCCCTATTCCAGTTACCAGATTTCATCAATACCCTAATGGAGAACAAATGGTTGGGTAGCAAGTCTGGCCAAGGTTTTTATAAGAAATCGAAGGGAGCCAATGGTAAAACAGAGATTCTTACGCTTGATTTGGATACGATGGACTATCGTTCAAAAAAGAGTGCCAAATTCGCGACTCTTGAACTTACCAAGACCATTGATAAGGTAGTAGATCGGTTCAAAGTACTTGTGGGAGGAAAAGACAAGGCAGGGGAATTCTACAGAAAAAGTTTTGCGGCCTTATTTGCCTATGTATCGCATAGAATCCCTGAAATCACAGATGAGCTTTACAAAATAGATGATGCCATGAAAGCAGGCTTCGGCTGGGAACACGGTCCGTTTCAAATTTGGGATGCGATTGGTGTGGAAGAAGGTCTGGCCATCATGAAGACCGAAAATGCGGAAGCTGCCCCTTGGGTTGCCGAAATGTTGGCATCTGGTCAAAAATCATTTTACGCTGTAAAGGATGGGGCTACCTATTTCTATGACATTCCGCAAAAGGCCATTGCAAAAATACCTGGACAAGATTCGTTCATCATTCTAGACAATATTCGAAAATCGAACGAAGTATTTAAAAACAGCGGTGTTGTTATCGAGGACATTGGAGATGGCATTTTGAATGTTGAATTCCAATCCAAAATGAACACTATCGGTGGGGATGTTTTAGCCGGTTTGAACAAGGCGATTGACTTGGCCGAAAAGGATTACCAAGGATTGGTTGTTGGTAATCAAGCCGCGAACTTCTCGGTAGGTGCCAATATCGGAATGATCTTCATGATGGCCGTTGAGCAAGAATATGATGAGTTGAACATGGCCATTAAAATGTTCCAAGACACCATGATGCGTATGCGTTATTCGTCAATTCCGACGGTATCAGCACCACATGGCATGACCTTGGGCGGCGGCTGTGAGCTATCGCTTCATGCAGATAAAGTAGTGGCCGCGGCCGAAACCTACATTGGCTTGGTAGAGTTTGGCGTAGGTGTTATCCCCGGCGGTGGTGGATCAAAAGAATTTGCCGTTCGCGCCCAGGATACTTTTAAGAAGAATGATGTTGAATTAAATGTTTTACAAGAATATTTCTTGACCATCGGTATGGCCAAGGTATCCACTTCTGCCTATGAGGCCTTTGATCTAGGTATTTTACAAGCCGGTAAAGATATCGTAGTAGTCAACAAAGACCGTCAAATAGCTACGGCGAAGGCCCATGCCAAGTTAATGGCAGAAGCGGGTTATACACAACCACCAAAAAGAAAAGACATCAAAGTGCTAGGAAAACAGGCATTGGGGATGTTTTTGGTAGGGACCGATTCAATGGAGGCAAGTCATTACATCAGCGAGCATGATAAAAAGATTGCCAACAAATTGGCCTATGTAATGGCCGGTGGTGATTTATCAGAGCCTACAAGGGTATCGGAGCAATACCTGTTGGATTTGGAAAGAGAAGCCTTCCTATCGCTTTGCAGTGAAAAGAAAACCTTGGAACGAATTCAGCATATGTTGAAGACGGGGAAACCCTTGAGAAACTAGTATTGAGTATGGAGTACTAAGTACTTTCAATAAGGAGGAAAATGCATCGATTTGAAGACTTAAAAATTTGGGATAAGGCTATGGAAGTGGCCAAAATGGTCTATGAATTATCCGCATGTTTTCCGCAAGAGGAAAGGTATGGCCTTACCAGTCAAATAAGACGAAGTGCGGTATCCGTTCCCTCGAATATTGCAGAAGGTGCAGGAAGAAATACAAATGGGGAATTCAAAAACTTCCTCGGAATTGCAAATGGTTCTTCTAATGAACTCCTAACTCAATTGGTTCTATCCTACAGGTTGAACTTTGTTGAAGAAAATAAGGTGCTACCAATAATCGAGAACTTAAAGGAAGTACAAAAAATGAACTACAGCTTAATAAAATCATTAATAAAAACTAATTAGTACTAAATACTTTGTACTGACTACTAAGTACCATCTATGAAAACAGCCTATATAGTAAAAGCATACAGAACAGCAGTGGGAAAAGCTCCCAAAGGAGTATTTCGTTTCAAAAGAACCGATGAGTTGGCAGCGGAAACCATCGAGTACATGATGAAAGAACTGCCCGATTTCGACAAAAAACGAATCGACGATGTAATTGTCGGAAACGCAATGCCGGAAGGGTCACAAGGCTTGAACATGGCCCGATTGATTTCCTTGATGGGATTAGATATTGTGGATGTTCCCGGAGTAACCGTTAATCGTTTTTGTTCTTCAGGAATTGAAACTATTGGAATCGCTACTGCAAAAATACAGGCAGGAATGGCCGATTGTATCATTGCTGGTGGCGCTGAAAGCATGAGTTCCGTACCTATGACCGGGTATAAGACCGAATTGAACTATGATTTGGTCAATGCAGGTCATGAGGATTACTACTGGGGCATGGGAAATACTGCCGAAGCTGTAGCGAATGAATTCAAAGTGTCGCGTGAGGATCAAGATCAGTTTGCCTATAATTCACATATCAAAGCCTTGAAAGCACAGGCAGAAGATCGTTTCCAAAAGCAAATTGTACCTATTGAGGTGGAGCAAACCTATATTGACGCTTCTGGAAAAAAAGCAACAAAGAAATACACCGTTACCAAAGATGAAGGCCCAAGAAAAGGAACTTCGGTAGCGGTTCTTAACAAATTACGGGCTGTTTTTGCCGCAGGTGGGAGCGTTACCGCGGGGAATTCTTCCCAAATGAGCGATGGGGCTGCATTCGTCATGGTGATGAGTGAAGAGATGGTGAAAGAACTGAACTTGGAACCCATTGCAAGACTCGTAAATTATGCGGCGGCAGGAGTACCACCTAGAATCATGGGTATCGGACCTGTAGCGGCCATTCCAAAAGCCTTAAAACAGGCCGGACTCAAACAGGACGATATTGAATTGATAGAACTAAATGAAGCGTTTGCCTCCCAATCTCTTGCCGTGATGCGAGAATTGGATTTGAACCAAGATATCGTGAATGTAAACGGAGGCGCCATTGCCCTTGGGCATCCTTTGGGATGTACTGGAGCAAAACTCTCGGTTCAACTTTTTGATGAGATGCGCCAACGCAATATGCAAGGAAAATATGGCATGGTGACCATGTGTGTGGGAACCGGCCAAGGGGCGGCAGGGATTTTTGAATTTTTAAATTAATAGATATCAGCTGTTAGTATTGGGTACAAATACTTTAACCAGATGCTCCCAATACTCTCCACTAAATACTTAATACTAGTTAACAATGAGCACAGAAACAATACAAAAAGACATTCTTAGAGGCGGACAGTTCCTCGTAAAAGAGACGCAGTGTGAAGATATATTCACCTTGGAAGACCTTTCCGAAGAACAACAAATGATGCGCGAGAGCACCAAAGAATTTGTAGATAGAGAACTTTGGGCCCACTGGGAACGATTCGAAAACAAAGACTATGGTTTTACCGAGGAAACCATGCGTAAAGCTGGTGAGTTAGGACTCTTAGGCATTGCCGTACCTGAGGCCTATGGCGGATTGGGAATGGGTTTTGTTTCTACCATGCTGGTTTGTGACTATATCTCTGGTGCTACAGGGTCTTTTAGCACGGCTTTTGGCGCCCATACGGGAATCGGAACCATGCCGATTACCTTGTACGGGAATGAAGAGCAAAAGCTTAAATACGTACCGAAATTGGCCACGGGTGAGTGGTTTGGTGCGTACTGTTTAACAGAACCGGGAGCAGGATCCGATGCCAATTCAGGAAAAACAAAGGCTGTACTCTCTGAAGATGGAAAACACTATTCGATCTCTGGTCAAAAAATGTGGATTTCAAATGCCGGTTTCTGTAATATGTTTATCGTATTCGCTCGTATTGAGGATGATAAAAATATTACAGGTTTTATTGTTGAAAACGATCCGAGCAATGGCATCACCATGGGAGATGAAGAGAAAAAATTAGGAATCCACTCCTCCTCTACCCGTCAGGTTTTCTTTAGTGATACCAAGGTACCTGTTGAGAATATGCTATCAGAGCGTGGAAACGGTTTTAAAATAGCAATGAACGCCTTGAATGTAGGGCGTATCAAATTGGCTGCCGCTTGTTTGGATGCGCAGCGTCGTGTTATTACCGAAGCCGTTAAATATGCCAACGAACGCATTCAGTTTAAGACACCGATCATGAACTTTGGGGCCATTAAGTCTAAAATTGCTACCATGGCGACCAATGCATATGTGGGAGAATCGGCAAGTTACCGTGCCGCTAAAAACATCGAAGACCGTATCGCCATACGCGAAGCCGAAGGCAATTCACACCAGGAAGCAGAGCTCAAAGGTGTGGAGGAATATGCCATTGAATGCTCTATTCTCAAGGTAGCCGTTTCTGAAGACTGTCAAACAACAACCGATGAAGGGATACAAATTTTTGGTGGAATGGGCTTTAGCGCCGACACCCCGATGGAATCTGCTTGGAGAGACTCCCGTATCGCTCGTATATATGAAGGTACCAATGAAATCAATAGAATGTTGGCAGTTGGCATGCTCGTTAAAAAAGCAATGAAAGGTCATGTGGACCTTTTAGGCCCTGCAACTGCAGTGGGAGAAGAATTGATGGGAATACCATCATTTGATTCCCCGGATTTTTCCGAACTTTTCGCCGAGGAAAAAGATTTGGTGGCACGATTAAAAAAAGTGTTTTTAATGGTCGCCGGTAGTGCCGTTCAGAAGTTTGGCCCCGAACTGGAAAAACACCAGCAATTAATGATGGCCGCTTCCGATATTTTGATTGAAGTTTATATGGTTGAATCTGCCATTTTAAGAACGGAGAAAAACGCAAAGCGTTTTGGCGAAGAAGAACAAGCTACACAGATTGCGATGTCAAGGCTTTACTTATACGAAGCAACAGATACTATTATTCGTAAAGGAAAGGAAGCCATCGTATCCTTTGCCGAAGGCGATGAACAACGCATGATGTTAATGGGACTAAAGCGTTTTACAAAATATACCAATAACCCGAATGTAGTAGCCTTGCGCACTCAAATTGCCGACAAGGTAGCTGCAGATAACGGTTACACCTTTGACTAATTCGGATTGAACCCTTTTTTTGGGACAGAAGGAAAGACCGCTCCATTTTTGGGGCGGTTTTTTTATGGTTTAAAAGCATGATTTCACGGAATATAGGGAGTCTCCTCAACGAACACCTTAGTATCTTTGTGCTATTCTAAAAAAAACCAATGAAAAACACCCTTCTATTTTTAGCTTTGACCTTTTCGGTCACCTCATTCCAATCCTGTAATGAAGCCAAAAAAACAACTGAAACAAACACAACCGGATCGGTTGAGACTATAGATGAAAAGGCCCTCTTTATTAATAAATACAATGCCTATGTAGGAGTTTGGAATACTGCAAGCCCGCGTGTAGAAAAGTCATACTCTTTTTTTACCCGTATACTAAACCCCGACACCGGAACTCCTTTTAAACAACAAGACACGTATTTCATTCCTACAATTCCCGAGACCTCCGTAATTGGCACGTTGGAAAAATTTATCTCCGAAGAACCTAAAATCAATGAATTAGACGGTATAGGCCCCCAACTAGTAAAGGCATACAACAATCTTCAAACACCCTTGGAGCAGCTATCTGACTATTACAAGAATAAATCGTACTTAGAAGATGATTTTAAAAAGTCCAAAGAACTGTATCCTATTGTGAACAAGGCCTTTGAACAATTTCTGAACGCAAATCAACACCTTGGAGCAGAAATACAGAAAATTGATCTACGATTATCTGAAGAAGAATTGCGGGCGTATAAAGAAGAAGGTCTCGAGTTACTATATTCACGGGGGATGTTGTTAAAGAGTATTAAAAAGCACTGCGCACCGCTATATTCCGTTACCTACGATTCGTACGAAGCTATTGACATCGCATCCTATGATCAGAATTTAGCAGATGTCATTGAACACTACACCGCTTTTAAAGCGCTGACAAAAGATAAAGATCGTCTTAAAAAGGAAATGAATATTAGCAGGCCGGCTCCCTTCGTCATATTTTATAGCAACCTAGATACCTATATTAGGGAAAGCCGAAACCTGAAAGATTTAATCCTAGACCCAAAAGACTACGCGCAAATGAAATCAACCGTGAGTAGCATGGGAATCAATTTTGCGAACAGCAGTCATGCAAAGGTTCTGAAAGCGGCAGAATCGGTCATCAATACCTCCAATAGTTTGAATTAACCCTGCCTAGTCCGTGCCAATCAAGACCGCTCCCAAAAAGAGCGGTCTTTTTTTATGGTTTTCACTGTTTACAGGGATTCAGACCCCGTCTAAATCCTATAACTTATAGAAAAACTAGCGTCAAATGCTTCAAAACACACCGCGTCAAAATCAACATATTCCCATCACTATAGTCAGTCTTCTTTTCTTAATCAGTCTGGGTTATGCCCTCTATCATACCTATGGTCTTTTTGATTTAAAAGAGACCGTTTCCGAAAAACACCAAAAAATACCGGAGTATTTTGACTATGGCGTCCTATATGACAGTATCTATTGTAATGACTTTTTCGAATTCAAAATACCAATTCTTAAAGGTCATGAAGCAACGTATAAGAAATACGATTATATAACGAAATCTATTTATGAACGGGATTCTATATTGGCAACCCCGCAAAGTACTACCGCTATTAGCGATCAAGACCTTCTGGTTATCGTACCGGAATTGGTAAAAATCGACGTTGTCAAATCCTTTATGGAGACCAAATCAATCGAAGGCTGGCAGCAATACAGCAGGGAAAAGTCCAAAAGAGACATGTTTGGTCCAGACTACCAATTGATTATAAGAGCCCATAATCTGAGGGACGAATCATTGGGAAGATACATCAACAAATTTCAAAACCTTCACAACCCAGATTATGGCACCCCAAAATTTAAAGAGATTTCAGGTATCTCCTTTCGAACGTTTGAAGGTCTCGAAAGTCATGGTGGCCCCGTTCAACAGACCACGTTTCGTATGATGGGCGGACGGTCTAAAAAAATATACTCCTATGTTACCGAAATACATGGCTTTTCATTGAGCATTGATTTGTTTTACTTAACGGAAGAACAGAAATGTATTCTCTTAGAAATGGTCGATGCAATTCAGTTCAACCGGAATACATAAAACGAAGGTTTAAATGACATACCTTTGAGTATTACAATTTTCAAAAGTTCGAAAATGGCGTAACTTTATACAATGAAAATACCCTTGCTTCAACAAGCCTATTCAGCAGAAGATTTTAGAAAGCGCGGACACCAATTGATGGATGAATTGGCCGATCATTTAGATGATAAATTGAACGCCAAATCGCCGAATGCAATTCACTGGAATGAGCCCGAGGACGAGTTGCGCTTCTGGAAGGAATTCTTAGAAACAGGGAAAGAGGAAACACTATTTTCTGAAATCACCAAACGCACGACCTATGTGCATCATCCGCATTATATTGGGCACCAAGTAAGCCCCACGGCACCAATTACGGCTTTGAGCGGCACCATTAGTTCGCTTTTGAACAATGGGATGGCGGTCTATGAAATGGGCATGGCACCCTCGGCCATTGAGCGGGTGATAACCGATATCCTCTGCAAGCAAATAGGCTATGATACCAATTCAAGAGGTTTCCTCACTTCCGGCGGCACTTTAGCAAACTTAACAGCATTGCTGGCCGCCCGCAAGGCAGTACTGGACCATGATGTATGGCATGAAGGACATTCGAAACCCCTTGGAATCATGGTCAGCTCCGAAGCGCATTATTGCGTAGATAGAGCTGCTCGGATCATGGGCCTTGGCGATCAAGGCATTGTAAAAATCCCGGTAACTGATGCATATGCCATGGATGTTTCCAAGTTGGAAATCTGCTTGGAAGAGTCCGCTGCAAAAGGGATTGAAATTTTCGCCGTCATTGGAAGTGCTCCTTCCACCGCCACAGGTGTGTATGATGATTTACAGCGTATTGGGGAATTTGCCAAAGCACATAACTTATGGTTTCATGTAGATGGCGCCCATGGAGGCGCGGCTATTTTCTCAGGAAAGTATAGCCATACGGTTGCCGGAATTGACCAGGCCGATTCCGTTGTAATTGATGGCCATAAAATGATGATGATGCCGACCATTACTACCGCCCTTTTGATGAAGGATGGTACGAATGCGAGCACTACCTTCAGTCAAAAAGCCGATTACCTCCTAACACAGGAAGATCATGAAGATTGGTACAATTCGGGCAAACGTACTTTTGAATGCACCAAGAACATGATGAGCATTCATTGGTACACGATCTTAAAAATCTACGGCATTGACATTTTCGATGAATTTGTGACCCATTTATATGATATGGGACATTTGTTCGGAGAAATCATTACAGATCATCCTGATTTTGACTTAGCCGTACCCCCGGTTTCCAACATTGTTTGTTTTCGGTATAAAAACGATGCCTTAGACCTGGCATCTTTGAACAAGCTAAATGCCGCACTTCGGAGAGCCCTTTTGGAAGAGGGCGAATACTACATTGTTCAAACCAAATTACGAGGTGTTCACTACCTACGAGTCACTGTCATGAATCCCTTTACCACAGAAATACATTTTCGCAAATTGCTTGATAAAATTAAAGGATGGGTATTTGACTACTAATTTTACAAATACGACCGCAAGTAACACCGGTTCTATCTTCTGTGTAGCCTATTTCTCATAAAGTAGGAAATCTGAATCTATTGCCAAATCAAAGCATTTTCGGGCTTTCGAATCTCTGTTGTTAAAAAATCTTACAAATTAGGGGAGAAATTGCTATTGGCGTACTTCATAAAAAAACATCCCATGAACAACGTTTTGAAACAACAGATCGAAGAAAAAATCGCCAATAGCTCCAACGCATTAGATTTGAGCAATTTGAACTTGACAACAAGAGACCTAATGGAAGCAATTAATATGATTCGGGTCGCCATGCCGGTTCTCAAAGAACTGGATATATCGGGAAATCCGGGTATCGTAGAACTTCCAGGGAACATTGCTTCTCTCCCCTTCCTGGAACGTCTGAATGCTTCGAACGACCGATTAATGGACTTGCCGCGGAATATAGGGTCTTTGGTTAATCTAAAAGATTTGGACATATCCTACAATGCTGGGATAGACCTACCGGTTCAACTTGGGAACTTGACCAACCTTCAGCGACTTAATCTTTCACAAACACTACTAACAGAGATTCCGAATCAAATTGTACCGCTTGTTAACTTGAAAGCTCTTGATGTAAGCAACAACTTCATAACTGACATGGCAGATGAGCTTGACCCGATGCTTCAGCTAAGGGAATTAAACATAAGTGGAAATCCCGAGACACTCGTAATACCCCATAATTTAGGGGTACGATTGCGCATGAATGTACTTGCAACTTCTCCTACACAAAGTGCGGATACCAATGCGACCATGGAGGGAGCCACCCAAAATACAGCGCAACAAACTTCGCAACAACAACAATCGACCAGCGCTTTTAAAAGAACTGGCAGCCATTCCAATACCCCAAAAGCCAAACGACCAAAAAGATAAGTTTAAAATAATTCGGTTTTAGCAGGTGTTTTACATATTCCTATTTAATCGAGGCATTCGGACTATTTTTCATTAGGAATGCGACTGCGCCCTTTAAAAGAATGGTAAAACAAAATTTTCGGGAATGGTTTAATAGAAAATATGACGTACCAAATTGGGGGTAAAACCATCATTGGCATACTTATTACAAAACCACACAATGACTAAAGAATTACAAGATGCTATTGTCGCTAGATTGATCGAACGGAAAGAGAACCACCCCAGTAGTTTGGATTTGAGCAATCTTAAGCTAACAACAAAAGATCTTAAGGAATGCATCGATGTGATCGATAGTGTTTCTACCCTGAAGGAGCTCGACTTATCGGGGAATACAGAGATGATGGAATTACCCGCTGAAATAGCACTGCTAACGTCTTTGGAAAAGTTGAACCTATCAAATATGGGGTTAATGGATTTACCAGCAACTTTGCCCGGTATAATTGAGTTACCCAATGGGCAACCAGCTCATATGGTCCGTCAGCATGTTTTACCTACGAACCAAAGTGATTTGAATGTTCAGAAGATTGGGCTTAGGAAACTTAAAGAACTAGACCTTTCCAAAAATGCCCCGATAAATTTACCAAAATACTTCAATGCACTGCATAGGCTTGAAAAACTGGACTTAAGCCATACACTACAAACCGAAATACCGGATGAAGTGTTAAAACTTGGCAACTTAAAGGAGTTGATTTACAACGATAATTTTGCAAGCGTAAACCAAGAAAAATACAATCAATTGCGCAGAAAAGGTGTGTTGATTATCACTAACAACACTACCGCACCTGAGAATAACTTGACCAATACGAATGCCGCAACTTTGGTGAATCAAGGAGTTAGGGCGCAAGGCCCGGCAAATGATTTGACAACAAGCACTTCTATAAATGATTTTACGGCCATTGGAGGACCTGCACAAAACCGTCAACAACAAAGAACACGACCACGAACACCAGAACAAAATGAGAAGTCTGCAAAAAGACAGCGAAAACTGTAAGAATACGAGTAGTTTTTAAGCCCCTTGATTTAAACATATTTCAGTAACATTATACTAGGGTAAACCCTAGGTTGTTACTTCCAAGCAATCCCCTGAAAAGCATCAAATTTTGATTTGGTATTTTTGGGTATGCTTCGAAAAACACGTCCAAAGATTTTTATAGTTTGTTGTTTCTATCTTTCGGTAATCGGGAATGCCCAAACAACAAAAATTGATAGTATCAAGAAAATACTTTCTGAAGAGTTATCTGATACTACCCTTTTAAACAGACTATTGGAACTTACCACGCTCTACAAAACGGTAAGTGTGGATTCGTTCAAATACTACTCTAGTATGACAGTTAATCTATCAAAACGTAAAAATAACTACAAGATTGCCGAAGCGTATTCTAACCTGGGTTTGGCCTTCTTTTATTCGTCTAAACTAGATTCGTCCGAATATTATTTAAAGAAAGTTTTAGAGCTAGAAAAAAAAGACAACCCAATTATAAAAGCCATTGCTTACAATAATCTGGCCATGGTTTACTACAAACAATCAGAAAGAGAAAAATCTATTGAATTTAATCTTAAGGCCATTGAATTACTTAAAGGAAACGATAAAGAATTATGTCTTAGTTATTATAATTTGGCCTGCACTTATATGGATGCCGGATTAAATGAAAAAGGACTAGAGTATTTGAAGAAGGCTTATGTTTCCGGTAAAAATGCATCTCGTGATGATGTTTTAATGGCAGCGACAATTAACCTAGCCAGCATATATCTCGACAAACAAGAACTTTCGACAGTAAAAAAATATTTAAACGAATCGGACGCTCTGTATTTGAAAAACAAGACCCCCAGCAACGGTTATCTTACGAGAATAATTTGGGGAAACTACTACCAAATGGCACAAGATTTCGAAGAGGCTAAAAAGAGTTATATCACTGCCAATAGCATAGCCAAAAACATGAATAATCATTATTTTACTCTGGAAAGCACTGGTATTCTAGCTAGGAATGAAATTAAGCTAGAAAACAGAACAGCCGCACATAGTTATTTTCAGGTTTTTGATAGTTTGTATTTGTTAAGTCCAGAAGCGATTCTGGGCTTAGAAAACTTGAAGGTTTGGGCAGTATCGGAGGCGTCAAACAATAATTTTAAAAAATCATATGAGCTCTTGACCAGGTGGAGCCAGCTAAAAGACACCTTATTTTTAAAAGAAAAAAGAAGTATTCTTATTGACTCGGAAAAAAAATACGAGACGGAAAAAAAAGAGCGGGAAATTGCCCAGCAGAAAGTACAAATACAAGAACAGGAATTGAGTTTGGCTAAAAAACAACAACAAATTACCTGGTGGTCGGCACTAGGAGGATTTCTGGCAATAGGGCTGGGTATCTCTTTTTGGGTCAACAAGGAACGTCAAAAGCGAAAACAAGACCAGATTGAAAGCCTTGAGCGACAACAAGAAATTGTGCGCCTTGAGGCCTTGGTATCGGGCGAAGAAAAAGAACGGGTACGTTTGGCGCAAGACCTGCACGACGGTATCAATGGAGATTTGGCCGTCATCAAATATAAGTTCGATGCGTTGGACCATGAAAAGTTTACAAAGGAAGAA
>CALIIC010000151.1 GCA_938020445.1 uncultured Flavobacteriaceae bacterium
CACACAAATGGGAGCGCATCTCGTGCTTACCCACAACAAGCAAGAAACCAAGGTAGCTTTTTCAGAAATACAGGTATTCGACTTTGGCTTTTCCAGTTTTTGTTGGGGCGAAGACCGCTACCACCGCAAACAAATAGAGACCATTCTAAGTGGCACCCAAAAATGCCCCAAAGGCACCTTTAAAAAAGCGGCCAAAGTGGAATCTGATCGTTTATATCAAAAATTTTAGCATGCTGTTGAGAAAAACCATCGGAATACTGCTCGTAAGCGTTCTTTTCATCGCTTGCGACGACATCATAGAGGAGGAAGACCTTTCCAACCGCCAAGTAATCGTATTGGCGCCCTTGGAAGGAAGCATCGTTACCCAAAACCAAGTGAGTCTTAACTGGAATACGGTCGAAGATGCCCGTTCCTATAAAGTAGAACTGGCCACTCCCAGTTTTGAAAATGCTGCTCAAATAGTACTTGACAGTCTTGTGGAACAGGATACACTGGGAACTATTCGCACCCAAGTACAGGCCACCCTCTTAAATGGCAATTACGAATGGCGTGTAAAGGGGCTCAATGGCGGTTTCGAAACACCTTTCACCTTAAATTCATTTACGGTAGACGGAGACGAAAATATCGATTTGATCGCTCCTAATACACCCATACCCCAAACACCGGCAGATGGGACCATACAAGATGAGACCGATATTGTCTTTACCTGGTTGCGAGAAGACATTCCCGGGACCGCGGAACGCGATAGCATTTATATTTACACCGATCAGGCATTGCAAAACTTGGAGCGCAAAGGACTTGGTGCCAACAAAACCTTTGAAGTGACCCTCGCTTCCAACACCTATTATTGGTTGATACAGGCCTTTGATGTAGCAGGAAACGAAAGTACCGACTCGGCCGTATTCGAGTTGACCATCAACTAAGTAGCGAACAACTGCATCTCAATGGTGCTCGATGTTGTAATGTTGGATAAACGAACAGAACGTGAAAAAAAATACCAGAACATATGTCTTACTCACTGTAGTGGCCCTTATTTGGGGTACCATTGGCTACAAGATCATCAGTTCTTTATCCTCCGACCCTGAAACGGGTGCCCAAGAGCTAGCCGTTTCCTTCAAACCCCTGCCCGTTCAGAAAAAAGAAACCTTTGCTATTACGGCCGACTATCGCGATCCCTTCTTGGGAACCCTACCTAAAAAAAAGAAGAAAAAACGCTTAGTCAGCACAAAACCAAAGGCCCCGGCCGTTCCAGAAGTTTCCATTCGCTATACCGGGTTTATGACGGACGGCTCAACCAATCAAAAAATATTTTTCGTTACCATTGATGGGCAACAACATTTAATGAATGCCAAAGACGAGATAGCCAAAGTAACCCTCATCAGTGGATCTGCCGCGTCTATTCGCATTCGCCACAATAACAAAACCAGGACAATTCAACGTACCGAATGAATTGGTCGGCAAAAATAACGGCAGGCGCACTGCAATTCGTCCTTTTTATTGGGGCGGTGATCGCCCTGTTGTTATTAAGCTTTGTCACCCTGGCACACACCAACAATCTCTTTGGCAAAAAAACAGCTTTGTTGGTGCGCACGGTCAAAAAAGCAGATTTGGGCCTTGAGTATGCGCTAAAAAACGAAATTTCCAAAAACGACTCTACCCGCATCAACCTTGCCATGGACGATGGCATTGATCTTACCGCTACTCGCAGTTACTGGGGTGCCTTTGAAAAATATTCGATTACCGCACAATCCAAAAAAAATAAGTTTACCAAAATAGTCCTGGCCGGAACAAGCACCACAGAACAGCGCCCTGCCTTATATTTACAGGACAATCAACGCCCTATGATCATTGTAGGGAAAGCGCAAATAACGGGCGACGCCTTATTGCCCAAGCAAGGAATACGACCCGGCAATATTGCAGGAAATTCTTTTTACGGCAGATCCTTGGTACAAGGACGACAACAACAAAGCGCAGAGCAACTGCCAAAATTTACCACTGGCTATACCACACATCTGCAATCAATCTTTACTCGGGTAACCAGCAATTCCTTCGAATCCATTCCTTTTTCCCGGGGAATGCAGGTCAACAATTCATTTAAAAGTCCGGTCAAATTATTACAAGGTGATGTTGTTCAGTTATCAGGTGTTTCCCTAACCGGTCATATCATTGTGATGGCCACAAGGCGCATCGTTGTGGATCGGTCTGCCAACTTAAAAGATCTATTGTTAGTGGCGCCTGAGATTCACATCAAAGATGGGGTAGTCGGAACCTTCCAAGCAATCGCCAGTAAAAACATTGATGTAGGGAAACGATGTGAACTGTATTATCCATCGGCCTTGGTAGTAATCAATAAAAGCAAGGCCACCAATGTGAGGCCTACTGTTCAAAAACCGGAACTACGCATCGGTAGCAGAAGTATGGTGCAAGGCGTGGTGCTTTATATGGAATCGAATGCCGATCGCCCGGCCTTTCATCCCCAGATTAAAATCGAGGAAAACGCTTCGGTATACGGAGATGTATACTGCGAACGTAACTTAGAGCACAAAGGCAACGTATTCGGTAGTATTTTCACCTATGGTTTTATTGCCTTGGAAAATGGCAGTATTTATCAAAACCACTTATACAACGGTACCGTAGACAGTGCGGGATTACCGGATAAGTATGCAGGGTTGCCACTTGTTGGGACCCAGAATCGTAAAACCAGCGCCAAATGGCTCTATTAAAAAAACTAAAAGGATCTACTTTGATGGAGACGATGGTCGCCACCGTCTTGATCGTGCTCATCTTTATGATTGCGAGCATGCTCATGAACACTATTTTCTCTTCAAACCTTAAAGGCAACACGCAACAACTAAATGCGCATTTGAACCAACTTGAATACGCACAAAAACACGGCCAAATTACCATTCCCTATGAGGAGGAATGGGAAGCTTGGGCAATCGAGATCTACTCCGAAGATTTGGCAAACACCACCTATTTGGTTATGGAATCGACCCATAAAGATTCGAAACAACTTGTAAAAAAATACGCTTCTTTTGAATAGTATGAAACGGAAGATACACGGGTTTACCTTAAGCGAAATGATGGTGGTATTGGTCATCACCGTCATCGTCGTAGGCTTGGCATTTTCGGTCTTACGATTGGTACAAAGGCAGATGGGGGCCATAGGAACCAACTATGAGAACACTACCGAGTTGAACCTCTTACGACAAGCGTTATGGATCGATTTCAACACCTATCCCTACCTGTACTATGACAATAACACACAGGTATTGCGCTGCGAAAATGACATTGATTTTAAAGAATATACCTTTGCCAAAGAATGGGTGATACGAGAAAAAGACACCTTTAACCTGCCTTTAAAAACGCCCCTTCTCTTTGTAGATGGAAACGAAGTTTCCGGCGGAAGTGTAGACGCCTTGCAACTGATCACTTCAAAAGAACTGGGAGAAAAAACAATTTTTATTCATCAACAAAACGCGGTGGACGAATACATGAACTAATGGGATTTAAGCTCGAAAACATAAGCTCCGATAAAACCGCCTCATTCAAAACGAAAAAGGAGGGTTCCACTCCTATTTTGGAGCGTGAAATAACGCTCTTCGGCAGTTCGTTTTCAAATAAGAAAAAGGAGGATTTCTATACCGAGATCCATGTATTGTTGAAGGCCGGCATTAATCTGAAAGATGCGTTGGCCCTTATGCAGGAAAACCAGAAAAAAGAAAAGCAGCAGCTGTTTTATAAAGAGATGGTAGATGCCTTGGTGATGGGGCAGCCGTTCTCAGAAGTAATCAAGGCAAAAAAAGAGTTTACAGAATACGAATACTACTCGCTAAAAATTGGCGAGGAAACAGGAACAACCCATAAAATAGCAGAAGAATTAGGCAAATTCTTTGCCAGAAAAAATGAACAACGAAGAAGTTTGGTCAATGCCCTCACCTACCCCATTATCATTTTGGTTACTGCAGTGTTGGTTGTCATATTCATGTTACGCTTGGTAGTGCCGATGTTTCAAGACATTTTTAAACAAAACAATGTAGAATTGCCGGGCATTACCAAGTTCATTATTGCCGCCTCCGACTTCATTAAAGACTACGGTTGGTGGATGGTTCTTGGGTTGATCGCAATTTTAGCATCGCGCAAATTGTATACCGGCCAAGCATGGTATAAAGAAAATAAAGATCGTTTGTTGTTAAAACTCCCCTACGTCGGCAACTTTATACGAGCAGTGTATCTAGCGCAGTTTACACAGGCGGTTACTTTATTAACCGCTTCCAAAGTCCCGGTATTGAATAGTATTGAATTGGTCGCCCGAATGATCGACTTTTCACCTTTAAAAGAAGCGTTGGCCAAGGTAAGTACGGACATTGTCGCCGGAAAAAGTTTAAGCGCCAGTATGCTGGGAACGAAATTTTTTGATCATCGCATGGTATCTTTGATCAAAGTAGCTGAAGAGACCAACCAGACCGAATTCATCTTTGAACGATTGAACCAACAATACAATATTGAAGTACAGCAAAAATCAAAACTGTTATCAACTCTTATGGAACCATTGATTATTCTAATGGTTGGTATTTTGGTAGGGGTTATTCTTGTAGCCATGTACCTGCCCATGTTCAAATTAGGAAGTGTTTTGGGGTAGAAAAGACCTGTTCCCCTTAAGGCATGATTCTGCATCATATGGCTCATTTATTCCAATAAAAAAGAAGCGCTTTTCGATACCGCCTTCATTAAAGGCTGTTCCCAAAAAAACTTCTACTGGTTTACAGGTATTTTTTAGTCCTTTTTCAATGTGTTGGCACTTATTGAATATCTTGTATATAAATTCGGTACAATTTGTTAAAACTTCACCATTTACTATTCGTGGTTTTTATGAGTCTTATGGGAGTCTTATCTGCTCAAGAACCCTCTCTTTCATCGGTAGACAGCTTGGAACAACTTCTAAAAGCTACCGATAACAAATTTCAAGAAGCCTATATCATAGCCGATATTGCTAGGGCCGCTTCAGGAATAGATTCTATCAAAGCGTACGAATATGCCAAACAGGCCCTGCACTTTTTTGAAAAAAGCACCGACTCTTTTGGGCTCGCAAAAGCCCACGCTGCTATGGGTTTTGTAGTTTTCGACTATCATGAAATGCAAAAATCCGAGTTCCACTTTGGTAAGGCCAAAGAACTTTTTAGAAATCAACTAAAACGTGACTCTTCCAAAACCTTGGTCGATTTATGGGCGGACACCGCCCTTAATTATGCCGCTAGTTTGGGAAATCAAGGAAAGCACGACGAAGAGGTCTTTTTCCTTACCGAGTTGGCTCCGATCGTAAAAAAGTATAAAAACCATAAAATACTTGGTATCATCAACAGTAATATCGCCATTACATTTTTCAACAATGACAACTTAACAAAAGCCTATTCTTACTTTAAAGGGAACGAAACAAATTATGAAAAAACCACTGCTTTTTCACAATTTGCCATTGACCGCTTGATTTTTTCCAGCTGTCTAATGGAAATGGACTCCTTACAAACGGCCAAAAAAGTGTTGGACCATGCGTACCGTGTACTCGAAAAAACCCCAGAATCACCTCGCTGGAATCTGTATTATCAACAACTGGGAGAATATTACTCAAAAACTAAAAACTATGCAAAAGCATTGGAGCAGTACGACCAATCAGTGAAAATCATCTTGGAGCGCAAAACAGTAGGTTCCCTTCCACAGCAGTACCTTCAATACATAGAAACCTATGCGTTAATGGGCAATACCCAAAAAGAGAAAGAGTACATGCTGAAGTTCTACGCAGCCTCCAAAAAAGAACACCAGCCCGATGCGCTTTACGCACTTAAGGAATTGGCCAAATATGAAAACAATGATCGGAACTTTGCCAAAGCCATGGAATACGCCAATGCCTATTTCATCCTGAACGATAGTATCAAAAAGGAAGAAATCGAAAAAGAGACCGCCCGATTGGAACAACGCTATCAAAAAGAAAAAAGAGATCGGGAAATATTGGAACTACGAACTAAAAACAGTGAAACCGACCTACATCTAGAGCGTAAAAAATCTCAAAACTACCTTTTATTTTTTCTGGTCGGCACTTTGGCCTTTCTATCGTTATCAGGGTATTTAACGTATCGTAATAGACAGAAAAAAGCCCAGCTAAAGGCCCAATTACAGGGGCAAGAAATACAGCATTTAAAGGTACAGCAAGAACGGCGACTTTTTGAGGGAATGATGGAAGGAGTCGAAAAAGAACGAAAACGACTTGCCGCAGATCTACACGATGGCCTAGGGGGAAGGCTTTCGGGAATCAGTATTAAATTATCCAAATTATCAGAGGAAAAAGAAGCTCGGAAAATTGAGGGTAAAATCGAAGCTATTTTGGGGAATTTAGACGATTCCCTTCAAGAACTAAGGGGGGTCGCCAGAAACCTAATGCCAGAAACACTCATAAAGTATGGATTAAAATCGGCCCTCGAAGACTATTGCAGTACCCTTCGCGATAAGGATACCGATATCGTATTGCAATTTTATGAAATCCTCCCTATTCAAGATGAGAACAAGTTGTTGATGGTATATCGTATCATCCAAGAACTGATTAACAACGCGGTAAAACATGCCAATGCGAGAGAAATTCTGGTACAATACATGCACCAAGAGCAAAAAATTGCCATTGCGGTAGAAGATGATGGTATTGGATTTGATATTGAAAAAATAGATATGAACGAAGGTATTGGTTTAACTAGTTTACGTAATAGGGTCAACTACCTAAACGGAAGTATTGATATTCAATCAGAAATCAATGACGGCACTTCTATCAATATTCAAATAACTGAAATATGAAAAACCAAAACACAAAAGTAATTGTTGTGGATGATCACCCGTTGGTCATCGAAGGCCTTAAATCTTCAATAGGAAACAATTCAGGAATAGAGGTGGTAGCTTGTTTCGAAAATGCCACTTCGTTATTTTCATATTTAAGGAAAAAGACCGCACAGGTAGTTGTACTGGATATTAACCTGCCAGATATGAATGGGGTGGAAATTTGTGAAAAAGTCGTAAAAAAGTATCCGCACATCAAGATTTTGGGACTAAGCACCTATAACGACCCCAGTATTATACGTCAAATGGTAAAGAATGGTGCAAAGGGATATTTATTAAAAAATGTCAGTTCCAAAGAACTGGTTTCGGCGATACATCAAATTAATGAAGGGCAATCCTATTTTAGTGTAGAAATACAAAAGATACTTGCCGATTCCATTTTTGAGAACGATCGTATTCCCCGGTTGACTAGGCGCGAAAAAGAAATCCTAAAGTTGGTAGCCGAAGGCGTTACGACCCCTCAAATAGCGCAACAACTTTTTATTAGTCCACTTACCGTAGAAACACATCGCAGGAATCTAATTCAGAAAATGGGTGTTTCCAACGCAGCGCAATTGGTGAAGATGGCGATTGAACAAAAACTGCTTTAACGGCTTCGAGCACTATTGGTTTTAAACATCGTCTTGCGATTTCAAAGGGCACAGTTCATTTACCCTTTCCCCGGTAGTTTTTTCTACTGGTTTTCGAGTATTTTTTGACCCTTATTTCCTATTCTTTCTTTCTTCATTGATCTTGCTTAAAACAAGTAGCTTGGAACGCACCTACCGGCCGCTTTGTTAAACAGTCTTGATTATGAAAAAAGTGTTGCTTCTTCTTGCTTTGTCATTTAGTATTAGTTGCGGATCTGACGATATGGGTTCAATAAATGATGGGCCACCACTTGGGGAATTTCCAGAAACCGGAGTTTCCGGATATAATACGGATGATCTGCCATCCAAAGAAACACCTCTTCCAAACCTACTGAACGATTCGGGTTTTGAGAATAATGAATGGTTCCTTTGCGGGGATGCAGCCTTTGTAGAAAGTCCCTCGGCTCACAGCGGAAATCAAATGGCGACACTAGGGAACAATGCGATATGCGAACAGGCATCTGTGCCTTTTTTCTCCACACGAAACGCTATCTTAATCAAACCGTTGGAAGTAGAAGAACTACCCGCCTTATTAACCGTTTCCTTTTGGATCAAAGCAGACACCAGCCTCCCAGACGGTGCCTTAACAGTGTATCTTACCAACGGACAAGACAGGTTTCTTGCAAGTTTGGCAGGAGGGGATCGTTTGGTCAGCTATTTCGATGCTCAAAAGATTGGCAGCGAATGGTTACAGATTAAACTATACTATGAAAATGATGGAGATAGCATCTTTATCAGTAATTCACCTCCTTTTTCATTGGCGTTTGAATTGGAGGTCGAGAATGGGTATACGCAACCGATTCGCTTTTATATAGATGATGTGAAAGTATCGGCCGCAGACGAAACTTTCACCCAACCCGAACCGTTACCGGAAGGACTCCTTAATTATGCAGGAGATAGTCGAATCTTATTTTTTGATAACGGCGATAATACCATCGCTTCCATGGAACCAAATGGGCAAAACGTAGTCGCTCATGATCTCATTTCTAGGGAATTCTTAAATAGCATTCCACAATGGTATGATAAGAACAACGCTACGGCAAGCCAAAAAATGTTCTATCCTGAAAATCCAGGGGACTTAGAAATTGTCCCCGCCTCGGGCACTGATTTGGTATTATACGATGTGCTGGGCAATACCTCCGAAACCATCTACCAAACAATTGGTGACCCTGGACGCTTCTCATTTAACGGCAGTGAAGATAATAAAGAAGCTATTGATATTGAGGTACGCAGAACCAACTGGGACTTGGCAAGGAATAGAGGTGCACTTTCTATTTGTGGCCGGGCCCGCACCCCTTCATTTGTTTCAGATGATCTTTGTACCATAACCATTTTAGATACCAATGATTTTAGCATTCTCAATGAAGAATTACGCGGGTTTAATGCGGTTTGGTCCTCGCAAGGGCAACTTGCTTACTACAATGACAATGGTATTTACACGGCAACCATTAGTGGAACCACTGCTACGAGCAGCCTAGTATACCAAGGAACCGGAAGCAACAGCATCAAACAAGAAGTAGATTGGAGCCCGGATGGAAACTCTTTGGTTTTCGCCGAAACTATTGGTGGGGTCACTTTGGTAGATGGGAGTCTTCAAAACATGTTTACCATTTCTATAATAGACATTCAAAACAATACGGCAACCCCCTTACTGAATGTTGACCAAGGAAGACTGGGTACGAACCTGTCCTGGTCGCCAGACGGCAACTACATTCTGTATACCGTGTATTCAAGCAATACACAATCAAAACTTTGGTGGCTAGAGGTTGCAACCGGAAAAACGGGCCCTTTGACGACTTCTTTAAATGCGGCATCTGGCTACTGGCGTAAATAGGCCGTATCCCAAAAATTGGTCATCGGACCTAATATCCAGCACAAATCAAGCAACCTTCAATTAGCAGCTTCCAAAAAGTCTTGGCCTTCAAGTTTTAGATAATTGTTTTTGGTACCTTGGGTATGCAAGTGGGAGATGCCCACAACACCACTTTCGATCTTATCTTGAAAACGGTCATCCGGCTTAAACTACCGCTCACCGACAGTAAATTTCCATTCGTCTACACTTCTCTTTTAAATTGCGCATTATTTAAGAACATTGTACTCATTTAAAACCCAAATACAATGAATATTCTCCTGATCGAAGATGATATGATAGAAACAATGAAGCTACAACGCACCGTTTCTAAATTGCAATTAAAACATACCATTGTGGAAGCTAAAAATGGGGAGGAAGCCCTGAATACTTTGAAAACGACTATACCGTTGCCAGATATTATTCTTTTAGACCTTAACATGCCCCTCATGAACGGTATCGAGTTTTTAAAAATCTTGAAGGCCGATGACAAGCTCAAGTATCTTCCCACCATCATTCTCACAACTTCCGAAAACAGGTCAGATTTATTAGAATGTTATAAGGTCGGCATCGCCGGATACATTATTAAACCACTCAAATACGAGGACTACGAATCCAAACTTCATACCGTTCTCAACTACTGGAACATCAACGAATTGGTCAAAGCCTAACAAAAAAGAGGCTTTCACAACAAAAATTATACGTTTCGTATTACTTTTCCTACTTTCAACACCAAATAACAAAAGTATGAAGGGCATTGTCTTTACAGAATTTATGGAGATGGTCGAAGCTTCTTTCGGCTTAGAGACCGTTGACACCATTATTGAAAACTCGGAACTTCCCTCAGAGGGAATTTACACCTCCGTAGGTACTTATGATTTTAACGAAATGGTAAGCCTTATTACCAGCCTTAGCGAGGAAACGAAGCTTCCGATGGGAGACTTGATCTATACCTTTGGCCTCTATCTTTTTAACAGTTTAGGAAAAGCGCATCCCGAGGTTATTCAAAGTTACAACTCGCCTTTGGCGCTGCTCTATTCCATTGAAGATCATATACATGTGCATGTTCGAAAGTTGTATCCAGATGCAGAACTCCCCACCTTTAAAATATTGGAAAAAACAGACACCTCAATCTCCATGATCTACTCCTCCTCTAGAGGACTGTACCGTTTGGCACATGGCCTTATGGAAAAAGCCTTTGAACATTTCAACGGCAGTGCAGACATTACCTATGAACTATTGAACGAAAATGGGACCGAGGTAAAATTTGACATAGTTCAAAATGGATAGCAAAGAGGTCATACTTCTTAAAAAAGCCTTAGAGCGGCAAAAAAAGGCCCGCATACAGGCCGAAAAAATCCTGGAAGAAAAATCCAAGGAACTCTATGATGTTACCCATCATCTAAAAGAAACCAACAGTAAACTAGAGAACCTTCTCAATGAAAAGACCTCTGAACTTGATGGCGTTTTCATCAACATCATAGACCCCTATGTGGTAATGGATCTGCAGTTCAATGTGATCAATATGAACGGGTCGGCCAAAGAATTTTTAGGGTACGACCATACGAAAGAGCATTTAAACCTATCGCAGCTGGTGCATCCCGATTACATCGAATATACCTTCGAATCTTTTCAGTCATTGTTAGAAGTTGGCACGCTAAAAAACTATCGGGCCAAAATATTCACGAAAGACCGATCAGAGAAATGGGTACAAATCAATAGTAGTATAATTTACGATGCAGAACGAAAACCCATTGCGGCCCAAGGCATTATTCGAGACATCACCCAAGAATCCGAAATAAAAGAATTGCTTTCCGAACAGAAAAAGCAACTCGATATTATTGTTGAAAACTCTCCCCTCGGCATTGTACTTACGATCAATGGAAAAATTATCAAGGTAAACAAAGCTTTTGAGACATTGTTAGGGTATTCCCAGCAAGAACTGAAACAACTACACGTAAAAGACATTTCTACACCCGAGGACAAAGAAGGAAGTATCAACCTGCTCGAGCAAATGAACCGTAGAGAAATCGAAAACTTTGCGATCATTAAAACCTATACCCGAAAAGACGGTTCTAAGTTACTGGCCAAAACACAGGTAAGTGCTGTGAGAAACGGAGAAGGAAAAAAAGACTATCAGGTAGCTATCGTTGATGATATTAGCAAAGAGCGCGAAGCCGAAGAGCAATTGATTTCCTCTCAAAACCGATTGTCAACCCTGATTTTAAATCTACAGACAGGTGTTCTTTTAGAGGATCAGCACCGCAAGATTTCCCTGACCAACAAAATGTTCTGCGAGCTATTTCAAATTGAGGCCAGCCCAGAAGAACTGAAAGGTGCTGATTGCACCGATGCGGCGGAACAGAACAAGGTTTTCTTTAAAGACCCAGAAGCTTTTGTAATGCGAATCGAAGAAGTCCTCAAAGCTAAGAAGGTTGTTTTATCAGATGAATTAGAAATGGTCGATGGCCGTATCTTGGAACGCGACTACATCCCTATTTTTAACAATGGGGTCTACAAAGGCCATTTATGGACCTACCAAGATGTAACCTTGCGCAAAAACTATAAACAGAACTTAGAAATACAAAAAGAAAAATACAGTAGCATAATTGCCAACATGAATTTAGGGCTTGTGGAAGTTGACACCAACGATGTAATTCAAATGGTGAACCAAAGTTTTTGTAACATGAGCGGTTTTACCTTGGAAGAGTTGATGGGCAAAAAAGCATCGGATGTTGTAAAGGTCACCGACCCACAATTGATACATGAAAAAAACCGGCAACGCCAGCAAGGAACCTCTGATTCATATGAGGTAGAAGTGTCTCAAAAGAATGGTAGTACTCGCCATTGGCTTATTAGTGGAGCACCCCGTTACAATGATGCCGGCAAGGCCATTGGATCCATCGGTATTCACTTGGATATTACCGGCCAGAAACAATTGGAACTTCAAAAAGAGAAGCTACTGTTGGAATTGGAAGCCAGCAACCAAGGCCTTCAGGAGTATGCGCACATTGTATCGCATGATTTAAAATCACCCTTACGTTCTATTAATGCCCTTTCTTCCTGGTTGATGGAAGATTATAAAGATGTACTTGATGAAAATGGGGTTTTTAATCTTCGCCAAATGCAGGAAAAAGTGGAGAGTATGGACCGGCTGATTACTGGAATATTGCAGTACTCGAGCGTTACAAACGACAACCAAGAATGTACTTCGGTAGACCTTAATCAGGTAATTACCGATATTAAGGAAATTATTTTTATTCCCGATCATGTACAGATAAAGATAACCGCTACGTTGCCTACCCTGTTAGCGGATCGCACGAAAATTCATCAACTCTTCCAAAACATCCTGAGCAACGCCGTCGTGCATATTGAACGAGAAGAAGGTTTGGTGCAAATCGGGGTGGCCGATATGGGAAGTCATTGGCAATTCAGTATTGCCGACAATGGGGTGGGAATCCCAAAACAGTATCACGAACGAATTTTTAAAATTTTTCAATCAGCCGGAACGAAAGAACATTCCACTGGTATCGGCTTATCTATTGTAAAAAAAATAATTGATCTGTACCAAGGAAAAATATGGCTCGAGAGTACCGTTGGTGAAGGCACCACTTTTTATTTCACCCTAAAAAAAGAGCGATGAACGTAGTACAGATGATTAAGGAGCATGGGCAAGATTGGAAGTTTCAGTCAAAAGAGAAATTACTTACAGCCCCACTAGTTTTAGTATTTGGGAATCGCCACCAACTTGAATCAACTTCAATTTATGAAGAGGTAAAAACCCTTTTCCCGGGCGGACATATCGTTTTTGGATCGACCTCCGGAGAAATTTCCGGTGCCAATGTATACGATGGGAGTATCGTTTTAATGGCTATTGATTTTGAAAAAAGCAAGTTTGAAATAGCACATGAAAATGTGCGTCACTACAAAAACAATTTTGAGAAGCTAGGACATGAGTTGGTAAAAAAATTACCGCAGGATAGACTCAAACACATTCTGGTCATTTCGGAGGGAAGCAGTGTTAACGGAAGTACTCTTATTAAGGGAATGCAATCAGCGACTCGCCCCGATGTTGGTATTTCAGGGGGACTCTGCGGCGACGATTCGCGTTTTGAAAAAACCTTGGCGTCTTACAACGAAGCCCCACAAGAAGGAGAGGTCATCGCTATTGGTCTTTACGGTGATTCGCTGGAGATTACCTGTGCCAATTTTGGCGGGTGGACGGCCTTTGGCCCCAAACGTACCGTTACTAAATCTATCGGGAACGTATTATATGAACTCGATGGAAAACCAGCGCTAAACCTTTACAAAACCTACCTTGGGGAGAAGGCAAAAGAACTCCCACAGGCGGCATTACTATATCCCTTAAACGTACGCGAACCTGGAAGCGAAAAAGCAATTGTTAGAACGATTCTTAACATTGACGAGAATGAAAATACGATGATTTTAGCGGGAGATGTACCACTAGGCTCCTCGGTGGAGTTAATGATGTCTACCGTTGATGATATCGCAGAAGGTGCTTCCACTGCCGCTACCTACGGAATGCGAAATAGACGTTTTGAACCAGAACTTGCACTATTGGTTAGTTGTGTTGGTCGAAAACTGGTAATGGATCAACGTACCGAAGAGGAAGTAGAGGAAGTGATCGATGTTATTGGAAAAGAGGCAAAGGTAATCGGTTTCTATTCCTATGGTGAAATTGCTCCTTTTTCGGGCGGTAGTGAATGCAAATTACACAATCAAACAATGACATTAACTCTAGTAAGCGAATAATGCATAAGCTACTTTCAAGACAACTACGAAAGTTTTTGAACAAGGACCTGGCAGTCTACCCAGGTTTAGATCTGTTGCTTGAAAAAGTGGGGCAATCCTATGCCGATTACGATATGAAACTAGAAATGCTACAGCGCTCCGCACTTATGAGTTCTGAAGAACTTTCGGAAGCAAACGAAAACCTCCGGGAGACGGCCGAGGCACAAAAAAAACTAATCGAATCACTTGAACGTTCTATCGCATCATTAAGTTCTGAAGATGAAGCAGAAGGTACTAAGACACAAAAAACTGGAGCACAAAACTTACTGAAACTGGCCACTGAACTCGAATCACAAACCCAAGAAACCAACCGGATCGCCCTTGAAAAAGACGAATTACTGAAGAATTTGGCAGAGCAGAACGAAGCCCTGAACAACTATGCCCATATGGTATCACATGATCTAAAGTCGCCTATCCGCAACATTAGTTACTTAGTGGATTGTATTAAGGAAGACGAAGCTGAAAAATGGGCCGATATTTCTATTGGCAATCATGCTTTGATTGCCGAAAATCTCGAAAAGATGGATGCCTTAATCGATGGTATTCTATTGCATGCTACTGTTTCCTCAAACAAAGAAGATAAAGTACTGATCAATAGTGAAGATCAAATCAAAGAAATCATTAAGTCGATTTTTGTTCCCGAAACGGTTCAAATTATACTAAAAAAACCGCTGCCTTCGTTAGCAATCGAGAAGTACAAGTTTGAACTCTTGATCAAAAATTTATTGCTAAATGCCATTTCAGCGACTGAAAATAAAGAAAAAGGCATGATTACGATAAGCTGTACGGCATCATCAAAATGGTGGGAGTTTTGTATTAAAGACAATGGAAAAGGAATTGAAGAAAGGCATCAAAAGCAAATTTTTCAGATGTTCAAAAAGTTAGAAAACAACTTTAGCGCCACTGGTATTGGGTTGGCATTAGTTAAAAAAATAGTGAATTCATTCGGCGGCGAAATTCGGTTGGAGTCGGCCGTTGCAAAAGGTGCAGCCTTTTATTTTACCCTAAAGAAATAATATGGAAGAAAAACCAAACTTAACCTACGTAAAAAACTTGGCAGGAGATGATCTTGCTTTTGAAAAAAAGTTTATTGGAATCATTAAAGACGAATTCCCTGTTGAGATGGCTACCTATCTAGACCATATCAAATACGATGAACCAAGGGCAGCAGCCGAGATTGTACATAAATTAAAGCACAAATTCAATATTCTTAGCATGGAACAAGCCTATGGTTTTGCCGTTACCTATGAAGAACAGCTACAATTGGGCGATATGAAAATGGACCTTGATTTTCGAAAGTTACTAGACCAAATAACCAGATACCTTAAAACGATCTAAGTATGAACTGTATTATCATAGACGATGAGGCAGCTGCCCGGGCGGTTGTTTCCCAATTGTGTACCAAAGTTCCCGACCTAGATGTCATCGAAGCGTTCGACAATGCCATCGATGCCATTAAGTTTCTAAACCAGCAGAGCATAGACGTAATCTTCCTTGATATTCATATGCCCGGTTTCTCAGGTTTTGATTTTGTACAGACACTGAAAAACCCACCTAAAATCGTATTGATTACATCAGACATCAATTTTGCGATCGAAGCCTACGAGTACGAAGCCATTGTAGATTATTTGGTAAAACCCCTAAGCTTGGAACGTTTTGAAAAATCGATCAAGAAAATTAAAAACACCTCCATACGCCCCCTTGTAACTTCCAATGAGGAGACAACGGATGGCGGGGAGGATCTATATATAAATATAGACAGGCGTTTGATCAAACTGAAACTCAATACTATTCAGTTGATAGAGGCCAAGGGGGATTATATTGAAGTAAAAACCGATACAGAAACCTACCGCGTACACAATACCTTAAAGAAAATTAAGGAAAAACTTCCCGAAAAGACCTTTTTGCAAATCCACCGGTCGTATATCATCAACTTTACAAAAATAATTGACATTGAAGACAACAGCGTTCTGATCGAAAAGAATGTGGTACCCATTAGCCGATCCAACCGACCCGAGCTTATGAGACGGCTCAACTTACTATAAAAAACTTTAGAATATACCACCAAAAGCCCTGACATGTATCGTCAGGGCTTTTTTGTTACTACCCTTAACAGCTTCGTACTGAGGGACACCGTCACGCCGTATACCGCTCGAAGCGTAATCTCTTTTTAGAATCGACCCCTCTTGAATTCAATTGATCGCAATAACGGTTCCATCTACCGACAGTACAGCGCAACCGGTCGAAGATCGCCCGTTTTCGCCTCAACTTCTTCGGATATTTGTTTCAACAATAACACCTACTGTAATGAAACGCTTCCTACTTATACTATCGACACTTTTAAGCTTGGCTACCGGCATGGCCCATGAAGACCTCCCCCTCTTTAGGGCCGCCGCAAACCAACAAGGGTCGGGTATCTTGGAAACCCCAAATAAATCAAATTTATCAAGAACCATCCAAAACAACTTGATTATGGAACTATTGAACGACCATGCTGTTGCAAACAGGCTCTTTAACGTCGGGGATGACTCAAAGTCTGTGAATGCGTTCCGTAATCTTTTACCACATCACCAAAGAAAGTTGCATGCATCCAATCGCATTCCTATAAAAATGAACGGCCTCGCTTTTAAGGTAGGCTTTTAAGCCAAAGGTAGTTCCCCCAGAGACCGCTCCCCTTTGTATTTGGGTTCAGGGGAGTTGGTTTTTTTTATTAAGTTTCTTTTTTGGTCAAGGATACTCCGTTTGGAGTATCCTTTTTATGCTTTACGGTATCTCGAAGCTTGGCAACATCCCATTGCAGAAATACGCCCGATTGTCTTCCATAAAATTCCCCTGTAGTGTATGATAAACCGCTATAAAACAAGTAGCTTTATAGTTGATTAGTAGGCGCATAGTGAAGCGATGTCCTATATTCGCTTAACCCATTTAAAAATCGCGTTCTGCAGCGTACATGACCGCAAAGTCCTCATAGAACGAAGACAACCAAGAAAGGATAAAAATGGATGAACCTTTTATTGTTTTGGACATTGCACTTATGCTTCTCCTAAGCACCTAAGAAAAATAAAAAAATGAAGACTGAAAACGATAGAAGAGATTTTCTGAAGAAATGTGGTTTATCAACAGTCCCTTTCTTTCTTCCTCCCATTGGTTTACATACTATGCCGTTGGCAGAAACAACAAAAAAAACGCCTGTCAATTTTATATATGATGGGTTGGCATTGTCTCCTGATCAATATTTAAATAAACTGCAGGAAATAAGCAAAACCAGCCCTATAGAAGCTGATTTTTATGGAAATGGCGGCGCAACAAAATTACTAGAGGAGAAATTCGCGACCTTAACAGGAAAAGAAAAGGCAATTTATCTTCCCACAGGAACCATGGCCAATCAATTGGCCATGAAACTTCTCAATAAAAACAACACAAAGGTACTCGTACCCGAAAACTCCCATATTTTTCGGGATGAGGCAGATGCTGCGCAGAGTGTGCACAACAAGAGATTGATTCCCGTTGGAAAAGATAAAGCCTATTTTGATCGCAGCGATTTAGAGAACACCGTTAATTACATAAATGAAAATGAGGTCTTCAAAAGTGGTCTGGGTACTGTGACAATCGAAAACCCGGTTCGGCGCGCCAATGGGACCTTTGTACCCATCCAAGCTATTCAAGAGATTGCTGATTTCTGCAAACAGAATGGGTATAAACTGCATTTAGATGGGGCACGAATACATATAGCCGCTGCGTATTCCAATATCTCGGTTGCCGAATATGCCTCCCATTTTGACACCGTCTACATATCGTTATATAAGTACTTAAATGCTGCCGGGGGAGCGATACTTTGTGGTGAAACAACACTGATCGATCAAATTGCCCATCAAATAAAAATTTATGGCGGAACCATCTACCAAAGTTGGTACAACAGTAGTATGGCGGCCCATTATCTAGATGGAATCAATACGCGGTGGAATCAAGTTGTACGAACGGCAACCCAATTCATTTCAGAGTTAAATGAAATACCTGGTGTTCGTATTGAAAGCCTAAAGAATGGCACAAACATTTATAATTTAACCCTAACAAAGGAAATCAGCCTGAAGAAGCTAGCTACCTTTTTATACAATGAGCACAACCTCTGGTTAGGGCGGGCAGATACAAATAAGGTCGTTAAGTTTACGGTCAATGAAAGTTTGCTCACCAGAGATCTAAAAGACATTGTGGCCGCCTGGAAAATAGGAATCAAACAGGCACACAGCTAAAACAAATGCGACACAATTACTATCTTTAAGGGAAGTACCTCTTAGGTATTATTTAAAATCAATCAAATGAGAAAAACTAGCATCCTTTTACTGATTGTTTTTAGCCTGTTTTCCTGTCAAACGAAAAAGACCGATTCAAATTGGTCAATTGCCTATAAGAACGACAAGTCGGGAAATGTGCTTCTTGGTAGTAAGCAGCAACTGATCAATTCCATACGAAAAGGAGCCTCTATTAAAATCGGCTGGGGAGGAAAGGGGAAATCACATCAAATTGAGCACATTGCCGAACCCATTTGGATAGCCATTCTAGATGAAAAAGAAGTGGTCGCCCATCTCGACCCGCAGGTATTGTCAGGAACCGATTGGGATGCATTGAGCGCGAACTACGCTGACTCGTTGCTCGTTAAAAGCGAATGGCGTGTAGTGATTACGACCAAAGGAGAATTTGACGCCGTTTGGTATGACCGGCAAGACTATCGAGTAACCAAACACAGGCCACAGAATCATGTGATGACCTGGTTTATTAAAGATGTTGACGACAGTATCCCCGCAGAACCCTTGTTTAACGAATAAGACCAGTAAGCAATTAAAAACAGGCAACCATCCCAACATATTTAGCGTCTATACCAGTAGACACTAAAATCTAAATGACGGTCAATTCAAAGAATTCGAAAGTAGCAACGATTGTTGGCAGCGTTTTACTGATCGTCATGGCCCTTTTTCATGGGAGTGGGATAAACTATGTAAGCGATTTAATGCAGCAATCCAATACAGCGTCTTTTCTCAAAGAAATGATACCCATTTTATTTGCGCACCCTTCCATTCACCTATTGGGGCTTTCAATGCTAGGGATAATGACCATGAATATGGGCAAGGAAATTAGAAAGGTATTGTACGCAATTATAGCTTTGATAGTCGTAGACGCACTAGTAGCCTTCTATTTGGGTTCCATGATACCAGGGGCACTATTATTAGTCGCTGCAATTTGTTTCCTCATTGACGGTGTTCAAAAGAAAAAACAAATGCTCATTGAGAAAAAGCTTTAGAAAACAGTAAAATCAAAAAAGCCTACTCAAGGGTACAGTTAAAAACTACAACCTTAGCCTTGAGCGACCAGTACTGACCCATGATTTTTAAAACTCGACCCTACCCTATTTGTACGAATAATTGTATATTTAAGCTGTAATACATTGTAACCTTTCCTCCACCAAACAATATTCCCTTAGATTGAAATAGGTTCTGGCTGTGGCTGTACGCCAATAGCTAGCCTTGACCAATTATGAGAGATTGTATGTAATTTGAATAACACGAACCGCGAAACCAACCCATCTATGACACCTCTTGAAAAACTCAACCAAATACCTAAATGGGCCTATCTGTCGGTATCCTATATAGCAATTCTAGGAGCCCTGTATCTTGCTTTTATGGTCACAATCAATAAATTCGAAACCTTGAGCGAAGCCTCCTTAGATCATTTCAAAGAGGCGTACGAGGGGAACATTGCCCTCACCACCGAGCAAGCCAGCGACTCCTTGACCGCAGATCAAAAAGATGTTTTATTGCGAAAAGTAACGGTTATTGAGCACAACAAATTACATCACTTAGGCATCGTTAAGAAACTCTATAAAAACAACTATGCACTTTTAACGTTGTTTCCGTTTTTATCGGCAATTACTGCTATCATTGCCTTTTTAATCGTTCAAAAAGGTTGGAGTCTAAGCGGACCTTACTTGAAAAATTACTTTATACTCTTTACCACCCTGACCGCCTTAGTGGGTATTTATCCAGAAGTATACCAGCAAGAAGAGGGCATTGACAAGAACCTTCGCAACTACCTTGAATACGAAAAAATTCAAAAGAATGTTTTCAGTTACTCCCTAACGGCACCCTTGTTCAATAAAGACACCATCGCTTTCGACCCTTTTATAGACATGATCAATATGCAGGAAAAACAGCTTTCGAACATTATTTTTAAAGTAAAGAAAAAGTCGGTAAGCAAAAGCATCTTCGAACTAGAAGAAAACCAGTAGCCTTATGATGGGTTTGTAACTTAAAAAGAGTCATTATGGCATAGCCTTTTCGGCCTAAATAAATCAAACTCCCCCATTTCGTTAAAAACAACCACTATGGGTGAGCAAATACTTAATTTCGGCATTACCGTTTTAACAGCGGGCATTACAGCCTTCATTACATACCTCGTTTCAATCAAGACGAACCTACGGCATAAAGAGGCAGAGCTAAAACGAGCGCAGACCTTCAAATATTTTTTACCTCTTAAATTTATTGCCGAAGAATTGTTTCATCGTTTAGCGCACATCGAAAAAAAGGTTGTCGATAGAGAAGACATCGATATACAATTACCACAACAACTGGCCGACAAGGAGCTGGGATGGTATTTTACAGACTGGAAAGACTGTGAAGACAATAGTATGGGAGCGGGCGGTTATTTTTTGGTCACGACCATCTTTATGCAATGCCAATTATACAACCGGATCAATGCCCTATTGAAAGAATATCCGTTCATAGAGGTCAACTTGAAGACTAGTCTGGTTAAAACCATAAAGGATTTAAAAGGTAAGGATGACCAGGAACATGGGGTCAAAAACCTTGCCGGCCAACAATTGGAACGTTGTTACAATGAGGCCACTGAAGACTCTCATACCAGCAAATGGGCAAAAATTGAAGCGCTTTCGAAAAAGACAGGGAACATTCGATTGGAAAAGCTCACCAAATGTGTACAGCTCACTGCGGTGATGAGAGGCGGTATTCCTTACGCGCTACAAACCGCTTTTGGACAATTCATAGAAAAAATACAAAATGGGGAAATCGTACAAATCAACTATGAAGAATTCGCGCGACTACTAATGGACGAGGAACAACGGCTAAAGTTTCAGCCGATCATCAGCTTCTATTCCGAACTGGTCGATGCGAATTTTAAGGTAGATGAAAAAAAGCTTACCAAACTAAGGGCGCTTTTCATTTCATTATGCCTTCTTCAAAATGCGGAACTCGATTAAGAAATAAGGTGGTAAAGACCTTTGACTACCGTTTCAAACGATCATAGAACAGCGGTTGTTTGGTCAATAGCCATTTCAGTTTAAAACCAAGTTCGGTAAATTCAAAGCCGGCGGCCGTTGCCGATGCTATATTACTGTATTTGCCATATACATCTCCACTAAGGCGTTTTGAAAACTGATGCTGCACGCCTGCTTCGGCCCTGAAAATGGTTGTTCTGGGGTCTTCTTCTACTTGTTGCAAACCTGTAGCGGCACTGGCACGATACAGGGTACCCTCTTTAATTTTCCCTCTGATATCAGCAAAAACTTCCACGGCTTGGTATTGTTCCGGACTAAAATAGATGGTGGGTAACTGATCTTGAAAACCGATATACTGATAATTGACCCCCATTTTTAGGGCTGGCTTACGAAACAAATTATAATACAATGATGTGAACAGGAGGTTACGTACGTTTTCATCCGTTTGCTGCGTATGCATCAACTGCGTGTACCAACCCAAATTGAAATTGGTTCCCAGATTGTAATTGAGTCCGAAATGATTCATGACAATCTCCCTTTCAATCAAATCGGCATTAAAATTTTGTACTTCGCGTTGGTAACCCAATTCTAAATTTTGAAGTTTAAAGGGTTTTGATAGTAGCTTTATGTTCAGCACGGGTTGTGTATAGGCGTCTTCCGTAAAGCGTGCATTGTTCACTCCAAAAACCGATTTGATACTCGTATTCGGAAATAACTTGTATTGCAGTCCGGCAAGCAGTACATGGGAATTCGCCTTGTTGGCTGTTACGGTATTTTCGGTGGTACGGTATTGATAGGAAATGGTCGTATTAAACTTCGTCGACAAGGCTACGTTGGCGGTCGTATTGGTGAAAAAAGCCGTGTTATTCCCATTATCAAAGGTATAGCCCGCATGTTCCTCGACACTAGGTGTATAGTTCACATTCAACTTTTCAATAAAACCAACGGCATCTTTCTGATTTGGAAATACTTTTAAGGTCTGAAAAGCGGCATTGTAAGCGGGAATAATACGGTCAGATGCAAAGAGTGCATTGGCTTTCCCTAAGTTCCCGTCAAAAGAAGCACTGTCTTTTGCCAACAACTTATCATAATTATCCCTGCTTTTTTTGAAATCTCCCGTATACATGCCCAAGGTAGCGCTGAGGGCGAAGATCCAATCCCCATCAGGATAGGCCATTGATAGGCTATCGATCATTTTACGCGCAGTACGGAACTTTCGATTCCAAATAAGCGCCTGTACATAACGATCATAGGTACGTTCCGTTAACCCAAAATCGTTAAATTTAGTTACTTTCACCTTCGCAATTCTGGCAATTTTAAGCGCAGCCTTGTCTTTTTCCCCAATATGCTCGGCCAACGCAATACCATTTAATGCGGTAATAGAGTCTTTAGGGCTAGTAGCATACCGTTGATAGGTTTTTTTAGCTTGTTCTACTTCTTTTGTGATCAGATATACATTCGCCAAATTAAGCAAGGCTTCCTTATCCTCCGGGAAATCTATAAATATATCTTGAAGGATCGCCTTTCCCCGGTCATAAACCTGTTCATTTACAAATTCATTGGCGTACCCAAGTCGTATATACTTTCTTGACACCAAAGCACTTTCATTTCCAGGTTGCAATGCCAGTGCTTTTTCTACCCATTTTAGGGCCTCTACGTATTCCTTTAAGTTGCTTAGGGTATTCGCATACCCTAATACGGCTCCAAAATTTGTTGGATGTGCGGCTACCAATGCGGCATACAAAGGTTTGGCCTTCTTATATTGCTTGTCCCATAGAAAAGACTCATTGTAATTGATCTGTACCTCAAAATCGTTCGGATAGTTTTGCAATAACCCGGAGAACAAATTGTTCGCCCTTCTTGGTTCTCCACTAAGACCTACTGCTCGTCCGTAACAGATCTGCGCAGTCTTATTTTGTGGATTTTCTTTTAAATAGCTATCAAAAAATACCTCAGCCTTTTCAAAACGCCCTGTTTCCAATAGTTGAAAACCTTCTTGAAGGGCATCCTGTGAAAAACCAGCAAAGGCGATAAAAAACAATAGATAGTGGGTGAATTTGGGTTGCATAATAAAGTAGGATTATTACTACATATACAGAACGTGTAATTTCTGTATTTATTAGTGTTTATTTGGTTTAATAAAGATACTATGGACTTTTTCACCTCGGAAGTACGATTTCTACCATTCGTCTACAGTAAGTTGCCATCCACCTATAACCGCCCAAAAACGTCCTCAAATTGGCGGAAGTTTGTCTTGTAAACGAACCCAAATAATAGAAATCATGGATACAACACAGCCTACAAAAAATACATCAAACACCAAAAAAGGATTGTTGAACACTGCCGATCTTGATGCTTTAAAAGAGCAAATGCAGCAGATGCTTTTACAAAATGAACAACTATTGGCTTCTTTTAACAGGATGCGTATTTCAACAAATAATAGTGCTTCGTTTCCCATTTTCGTAACAAAAGAGGCATAAAGCAGCGCATTTTATCGATTATAGTATTTTTCTTACAATAATGAGCGGTTATTTCGTTATTGTATTTCATAAACCTTAAAACCCAAATACATGTCATTTGAATTAAAAGAACAGCACGGAATGTTCAATGTCTACGGAAACATATCTTCAAAAAACATGAACAACTTCGAAAGTCGCTTGCAACAACTCATTCAAAAACAGGAGCATATCATCCTCAGTGTTGAACGTGTCAAACACATCGACAAGAAAGCCGCTCTTATGCTTGAGAAATTATATAAGAAGGCCGCAATTCAAAATAAAGTGCTTACTATCATGGGACGACAAAACCGAGATATTGCAGCAACTATGGCAAAAACAAAGACCAATTACATTTTTAGCAGTGACCGCATTTAGATTTACCATAAAGAAAATCTCTCCAGAGCAATTGTTCATGGGCAGTGTGCTGCTCGTCAACGGGGGCAACTACCTTTACAATTTACTTCTTGGTCGCCTTTTGGGACCAGAAGCTTTTGCCGAGGCCGCCTTATTGGTAACCATGCTCCTAGTTTTATCCTTTATGGGAATGACGTTCCAATTGGCCTGCGCAAAATTCGCAGTACTCTTTGCCGATGGACAATGGGAAAGTTTTCAAAACAAAATTTACAAACAGGCAATGGTCTTTGGGCTTGTGGTGGGACTGCTAATTCTAGTGTTCTCAAAACAGCTGCAACAACTGTTCAATACACAAAGCCATTGGATGTTTATTGTTTTTGCCATCGGTATACCCTTGTATTTCTTTATGAGCGTGAACAGAGGTATTTTTCAAGGAAGACAGCAGTTCACAAGACTGTCTATTACCTACCAGACCGAAATGTGGGCACGATTAACCATTACCTTGGCGCTGCTGTATCTTGTGCCTTGGGAACCAGGAATTATCGTGGCGCTGGGTATCTTACTTTCGTTCGTATTCGGGTTGTTCCCATCAAACAAGCAACGTCTTTTACGGAAGCCAATTGAGGGGCTTACCAAAAAAAACAGTAAACGCGTAGCTCGTTTCATCCTCTTGACCGCTGGTTACGAATTAACGCAGATTATTATCAATAATAGCGATGTTTTAATGGTGAAACACTATTTCGATGCTATGGAAGCCGGTCTCTACGCCTCCCTTGCCCTTATCGGAAGGGTCGTTTATTTTGCCGCGTGGATGTTCGTCATGTTACTATTGCCACAAGTGGTTCAAAAACACAAAGACGGTATCGCTACGGCCCCCATTTTATATAAGTATGTCTTTTATGTAGCACTCCTATCCCTTGCCATCGTGGGAACTTGTTATTTGTTTCCCGAGCTGATCATAAACCTATTGTTTGGTGATGCCTACACCGCCATGGCCAGCCTTTTGTGGCAATATGCCCTGGCCACTTCCCTATTCGCCATTTCAAATATTTTTGCCTACTACTTTCTATCCCTCGATCACTATGTACCGGTCATCCTTTCAGGAGTTTTAGGCCTTTCACAAATATTTCTGGTCGTTTGGTTTCACAGCAGTCTGCACATGGTTGTGCAGGTGCAGATCATTGCCATGGTAGCACTCTTAGTTGCCCAATTGCTTTACTTTATGACCAAAAAAGATGTGCGACATAAGTCCCATCATTCTTAATATTAAAACGTACAATACGTACCCCAAATCAAATCGTATGAAATTAGCAATCGTAACAGCCTACCCGCCTAGCAAAGTCACTTTGACCGAGTACGGATATCATTTGGTAAAGCATTTTAGACTTCAGAAAGAGATTTCCGAAATCGTATTGATCACGGATAAAACAGCAGGCACCAAAGACCTAAATTTCGAGGAAGAAGGTTGCAAGATTACTGTGAAAGAATGTTGGGAATTTAATAGCTACGCAAACTTATTTCGCATCAATCGCGCCCTGTCAAAGACCAAACCGGACGCCGTCTTGTTCAATCTGCAATTCCTGAAATTCGGGGATAAAAAAATACCGGCCGCTCTGGGTCTTATGTCGCCGATGGTAAGCAGGATAAAGGGAATTCCAACCATTTCACTGCTTCATAACATCTTGGAACAGGTAGATTTGGAAAATGCCGGTTTTACCAAAAACAAGTTCCTTCAAATGGTCTATAACTTTATAGGAAGTACCCTTACCCGTTTTGTGCTGTCCTCTGATGTGGTGGCCGTAACCATTAGCAAGTATGTACGTATCCTTGAAAAAAAGTACAGGGCCAGAAATATTGCTTTGATTCCCCATGGGGCTTTTGAGACACCGCCAGAACCGAGCTATAAACTGCCCAAGGGGGCCAAACAAGTAATGGCCTTTGGAAAATTCGGCACCTATAAAAAAGTGGAAGTGCTGATCGAGGCGGTTGAGCTTATTCGCCAACGCACCGATGAAAATATCGAGATAGTCATCGCCGGTACCGATAGTCCCAATACCCCTGGTTATCTTGCTACTATAGCCGATAAGTATAAAGATGTTCCCCAATTACGATTTACCGGTTATGTGGCGGAAGAAGATGTACCTAGCCTATTTACCGATAGTGCCGTAGTAGTTTTCCCCTATACCTCTACCACAGGAAGTTCAGGGGTGTTACACCAAGCCGGCAGCTACGGGAGAGCCGTTGCCTTGCCCGATTTGGGCGACTTGAGTATTTTGGTAAAAGAAGAAGGCTATACCGGAGAGTTTTTTGAGCCGGAAAATGCAGCTTCCTTGGCAGATGCGATTCAAAATATTGTGTCTCATGATATTTATAGAGTGCATTTGGGGATGGCCAACTACAAGGCCGCTTGCTCGTTACCCATGTCCGATATTACACAACGTTATATAGAATTTTTTAAGGCCATACGCCTCTCTCGATTTACCGATTTTTACCTCGATATCCCAAAAATCTCTAGAGAACTCGAGACAACAAAATAGTGTCATTGCATATTTATAGCATTCGATATTTTGGTTAGGTTCAACCCAAATAGTACTTTGGGTTATACAGAAAGGAACGGTTTTCATACGCCGTTCCTTTTTTGATTTTATAGCGCTATATCACTTCTCTTTATAATTCAAGTGCGTATATGCTTTCTTTGGTTTTCCATGGCTATTTAGTATTCCAAAGTATTGCTGTCGCGCTTTGCGCCAAGGCAAACGACCCACTACTTCCGTTGGAATTTCTTTGAAATCATGCAAGCCCCAAAACAGGAAAGGAAGTTGTTTCTCGTCTAAGATAGCCTGTATCTTCTCGTAATAGGCCGCTTGTGATGCTTCAGAACCCAGATAGGCGTTCCAAATGCCATCATAGCTTGAAAAGCCATACTCTTGTAAAACCAATGGCTTACTACCAATGGCTGCTTTCAAATGCTGGTAGGCCTCTTCAAAGGCATCGACCTCCCGATAATAATGAAAGGATACATAATCGACTTCCTCGGCCAATACGGTAGCCGCCTCCGGACTCGACCAGCCAATGGTCACCGGATGTTGTGGGTCCCATTTTCGAACGGCACCCAGCATTTCTCGCAACCAAGCCGTGACACGTTGCTCACCTCGTGATTCAAAGTCAAGGTCGGGTTCATTTTTAATGTCCCATCCCAATAGGGCCGGATGGTCTTTCAAGGCATTCACCACTGTTTCGGCATGCCGGTGGGTCAACGTCCAATTTGGAATATCATAATCCCCATAAAAATCGAACAAGGTTACTACTACCTGCAAATCATTGGTCTCTGCCAACGACAATACCTTCTGAAGTAATTCTATTTTATCAAGTGATACAGTCGCGGCTCCAAAATCTTCGTATTGCACGAATATACGAATGGTATTGAGGCCCATCTCCTGTATTTGTTCAAAGTCGTTATTGATGATGGTATCGTTGAACTTGGATCCAAAAGTATTCCAAGGCGTATCACTGGGATAGTAATTGACACCTTTCAATGGTGGTACTTTTTGCAACAGCTTATCTGTTTTTTTTGACTTTGGTGCTGGCCTAGTAGCTTCGGGCAATTCCTTTAGATGACGAACGCGCCAAAAACCATCTTCCAATAACATGAGTACTTGATACGACCTACGCTCGCGGAGTTGCAAAAGCAGTTCTTCTTCTTTGTATACTTCTTGATACGAGGATACATTATGATCTGTAAAAACCACCAGGGTGCCATCTTCACTATAAAAGTCCAATTCCGGATGGTGTTCGAGCGTCGTATTTTTGAACCAATTACCCTCGGCGAGATTCAAATCGATCTGCTCGTACAAACGCACCCGCGCAGAATCTGTATAATAATCGGAAATCCCATAACGGTCGTTGTTCATAAAGGCCATATTCCGAACATGCCATGCACTTAAATAGTCGTTTTCAATATCCTTCAAGGTTGGTTTTTCCATTGGTCGCCCTGGGTTTTCCAAGCTTCCCCATTCAACTTTCGGCAGATACACCGCTTCCATTTCCACTTCTTGGTGCAACATCGAAGAGCGGTCAGCGCCTGTATTCAAATACGACAATACCGAACTGATGCCCCAAAGAATCAAAGCATTGATTCCAAGGAAAGAAACCAGCAATACAATCCGATAAAAAGTCTTGTTCAACATCTTTTTTATTCCAATTCGATTCTATGCGTTTTAAGCATTCCTGCCGCCCTAACGTCTAGACGGTAACTGCCATTTTTAAAGTACTCACTGGGTAATTTAAAAAGACATATTCCCTTTTTCGTCGTTTTTTTCTTCGTATCCAAGTGTTTTCCATCACTGTCATAGATACTTAGAATTACCGCTATTCCATCTGGAACAATTTGGTTCATAAAACTCTTAACCGGACCTACAGTCACCGTACGTCGACCCTCTGAAAAGCTTACTTCAAAATCACTGATCGCCTGTTCAAACGCCACAGAAATCGTATTGCTCTTCGCAGCACCGGTAACAAAGGCAGTGACTTCCCATTGTTCTTTCTCAGCGGGATGCAGTAAACTCGCTTTTGCGATACCACCAATACTCAATCCTGTTGTTTTTAAATGCCCCCCGTTCGAATTGGCGATTAAAAAGGTCACCAAGGTACCATCGCTAACTACGTTCCCGTACCTATCTTTTAGAATATCGGTCTGGAACGAGATGATCTGGTTTCCATCTGCGTAGCTATGATTTCTTTGATAGGTGATTTCAAATGTTTCGGCATTTGCAGGAAAGAGAATTGTGGTCAGTTCTTTGGTATCGGTTCCTAAGCAAGAAGCGCTTACCAAAATTCTACCCACCGTTTTTTTAGCATAGATATTTTTCCAAGCAATAAAATCGGCCGTGCGCGCTTCGGTAGATTCTACCTTGTTTTCAAATTCAGACTTAATGGTCACCGGAGTACCAGCCAACAAACTGTTATCAAAAGAATCTGTTGGAATGACCACCAACATTGAAAAATCGCGTTCACCTACGGTAATGCTTCTTGGACCAAAGTAGGTTTCCACATGCGGGGAAATACGGTTATCTGGAAGAATCGTAAAACTGTTCGCCAGCATCACTTCTTTGTTCTGCATTATTTTCCAATGCAAGGGCCCGGCCTTTCGCGTAAAATTCTGGGGAATAATGCACTGCACCCTTCCTTGTTCCTTTTTCAGTGGTAGCACTGCGGTACCATAGGCGTTTGAGATGTACACAGAAGCTCCCGTATCGGAATCGATTCCTGTAAAACTTAAGCGAACCGAAGCTCCCGCCCGCACCGAATCGATCGGATTTGCCCATTGCATGGACAATTGCCCTGCCAATGCGACCGGCTCACCGACTTTCTTACAAGCGACAAGCATCAATACGATACACAATGCATAGATTCGTTTCATCTTACTTGGGGTTACCAATGTAACTGTTCATATCAAATTTTAAGAATGAAAAGCAATCACCAGGGTATTCTTGTAGCTGTGCGCGCTCATGCGATGTATTCCGATCAGGAAATACCTTTTCGCCGATGGCTGCATTTGGAAGTCCGTTTACGAAACACAGTTCCAGGCTACTATGAATCACTTCCAAGCCTTCAAGGGAAATGGGCTTGTAATCAAAAAACTGCTTGCGCTGCACACGAACACCTTCTCTTAAAAACTGATGGTCAACCCATAGAATTTCATGGTCCTCATCGTAATAAGACACGAGTAATTGGGGAATGGTCACCTCTTGCACCCCCGAATTATAAAGCACCCCTTCGAAACCCTGGTTTGTGCGCGTTAAAGATTGAAATGCCACTTTCTTATAAAGATCTGTATTTGCAACATTTCCAGCTGATTGTAAGTCAAACTTGGTGGGTTGTTCGGACAAACTGATCGGGGTAAACTCATCTGGGTCAAAGGTCGGCGGCAGCGTATCTTTGGTCGAGGCCCAAGCGATGCCTTCAAAATTAATTTTATAGGGGGTGGTTTCCTTGGGCATTAATTTGTGTTTTATATGGTATTTGGCGCTATGACTGGCGAGGTTGCTATCATCATCGTTATACAAGGTAGCTTTGACCACTACATCGGCAGGTACATCATCTACGTTCTGTAATTCCCCAATGATACTGTATTGCCCATTAAACCGCACTAGCTTGGCAGAAAGAATTTCGAGTACAGGTTGTTTTAATACATCCTCATGATGGGTTTGTTGTGTCGTTAGCTGCCTTCGCCCATGATTGTAGAATGTAGTCCCGTTCGAAACAAAGAGTTGGTCTGGGGGAACATCGTTATCGAACGTATTTGGGAGTAGATACCACTTCCCCGACCGTTGTACCAATTCATGAAAAAAGTCTTTTTGCACCTTTTCCAAAGGGGTTATCCACTGTGTGCTCACTTTCGCCTTTGCCCTATTACCTTTCTCATCCATCAATTCGATTCCGATAGAATCGAGTTTTGCATAGGAGCTTAGAATTCCATCGGTCACCGATACCTCTAACATATATTGTGCTAAATCAATCTCGGCATTCGGGTCTAAATAGGAATGGGCCCTTTCGAACTCCTTAAAATCCAACGCATCATAATATGCATTCACCACATTCATGGCAGAACGTTGCGCTACATTCTCTATATAAAATTGGTATATCCCTATGCTTATAAGAATGAGTATTAAAAATGCCCATACATGCGATATCAATATAAGTTTACCCGAGAAGCGCTCATAGGACACCGATAGCTTCATATAATTTAAAAGAGGTTTTTCCCTGGATTTTAAAATTCGAACCCAAGATAGTTGTATGTTGATCAGAAAGGCCATCAATACGGTTAAGATGGGAATGGTACCCCACATTATTTTTAAGAAAACCGGTACGTCTTCTTTTGGAATGATTGCCGGTACAGGCGGAATGTTTAGTTTCTCCCATACCATGATTCCATTTTCAAGCTGTTGTAGACGTTGCCAACCACAGAAATATAAAATAGGATCGTAAAACTTGTCGTTGGAAAAAATATACTTCAAATGATACTTCTCGGGCACGGTCAAGAACTGTTGTAAGGAACCGATACCTTCGATACCCCGAAATTTTGAGTTTTCAATACGCTCAATTGCTCTAGTAGTAAGTTCTGGCAACCTTCGCGCGGAGTGGTAGTTGCCATCTACGGTCATGGCATTCGTTTGTGCGGAAAGCCATGCCATTTGATCTCCGAACCCCAGCGGCAGATACCGCCATGCGTCATGCGAGTCTTGGTTTAAAAAATTAACAATGGGCAACATTTTAATCTTTGCCGGTTGGGAAGGCCTAAAGTAGCCCAGGGTCATAGTAAAGATGACCATTAACAAAATACCTCCCGCTAAAAAACCGCCAAGCACCCGATGGTACACCCCACCGAAACGTGCTTGTATACTGGCTTTAAGATCCCCCTCAACCATTCGAAAGGCAAACTCACCAAAAATAGGAAGCGCCATAATGGTTGCCCACAAGGTAAACCTATCCAGGGTGAGAATATTAAAGGCCGTTTCCCCTAACAACTTTAATGGTATTGGCGTGGTCCCGCCTGTACCTAAGATGGTCAACATCGAAAATGACAGGCCAAAAAAGAGGTAACGCTTGCTGTAGAATCGATAAAAAATATAAGGCAAAAGAAATAGAAGAATTCCCCAAGGTATTACAAAAAATACCAAACCAGAGGAGGTCACTTCTAAAAAATTATCCCTGGATCCATGTGGAATAGGAACCTGGGTAATCGGATTTTTTTTAGAGTTATACCAATACGGTAGTATACAGGTAATAATTAAAAACAATGAAGCCATCCCGAAACCCACTATTCGCCAAAACAGTTTTTTGAAGGTTGTAAAGAAAATGGGAAAGGTGACCTGTTTCATGGTCGTCACCTGCTCTTTGGCCGCATCCATGATGACCATTCCGATCAAGGGAAAGATAAAGAATACCATTCCAAAAATAGGAGTTACATGGTGGGAGGTAACCGTTACGGCAATGAGCGACAAACAGCTGGCCAGATACCGATATTTTCCCGTTTTGATCCAGAGGTAAATTTCGGGCAATGAATGCAGTAAGACGGAAAGCCCAACCAAGCTGGGGAGCTGCCCAAAAATATGCAGGGTTTCAATGAAAGTGGAGGAAAACACCGCTAAGAGTGCCGCGTACCCGGCAACACGCCTATTCCCCGTTAAGAGTAATGAAAACCGATAGACCCCTGTAATGAAAAGCACAATACCAATCAGCGCAACGGTAAACATTCCAAATTTGAGTCCTCCTATATACGAGAACATCGCGATTGATTGATGCACCAATGGCGGATAGGATTGAACCGTAAATCCTGTATACCACCGGTAGTCCCACGGTTCGAACCAGGAATCGGCATAGTGATCTGCAAAGAACAGATGGATCAACGCGTCATAGGTCGATTCCAAGGTAAAGAAGATCGCCGAACCATGGAAGGCGATAGCGATGATCAACGCTATGATCAACAAGGTGTTGGTTTTCTTCATTTTAAAGGAATCAATACTAATTTCTTTATAGTAACGCAGTGCGAAACACCATATTGTCGTTATTCAACAATATACTTACTTATACTACGTTAAATGAAAGTAATAACCTACTAATAAAACAACAATAGATTGACTTTCAATATTTAACGCACTCGGTTATCGACCCTAATTTGTTGCTAACCGACAGTAAACGGCAACCGACCGATAGCAATGGGCTTTAGAGCTTTTACACTGCTATCTTTACCTTGTCCGCATTGAATTTTGTAGGATCAAAAACCCAAATCGAATGAAAATACTAGCCATTGACGACCAGCAATTAATTTTGATGTCGCTTAAAAAACGACTCGTAGAACTCGGATATGCCGTCATGACCGCCGACAGCGGGGAAAACGGTAAAAAACAGTTCAATTCCTTCAAACCAGACTTGGTCATTGTTGATATTAATATGCCGGGTACTTCCGGGCTCGAGGTCGTTAAATACATTCGTACCGAGCGGCAATCGGCCATTCCTATTTTGGTCATGTCGGGAAACACGAACGAAGATGTCATCATGGAAGGTTTTGACCTTGGCATTGATGATTACATGAAAAAACCGGTAAGTTTGAACGAGGTTGCTGCCCGCATAAATCGTATTCTGGGAAAAGGCGCCATCAAGGCAACAAATACGGCAGATTCGAAGTCCCGAATGCTTCAAGAGTATTGCGTAGGTGTCGTTATCCCTTGCTACAATGAAGCGGAACGCCTATCGGGTGTTGATTTCAAAGACTTTGCCCATAAAAACTTAGGCTACCAACTGTGCTTTGTCAACGACGGTAGTACCGATAATACTTTAGAAGTGTTACAGGAAATGCGAAAAGGCAATGAAGACACCATCAGTATTTACAACTGCGAAAAAAATGGAGGAAAGGCAGAAGCCGTACGGCAAGGCGTACTCCACTTGGTAAAAGACACTCAACTTGATTACATCGGCTATCTCGATGCCGATCTCTCCACCGATTTTAGGGATTTTGACGACTTGGTAAAAACCCTTCAAGGGTCTGAATTTAAAATTGTGAGCGGGTCACGTATGAGTCGAATGGGTGCCAACATCACAAAAGAATCGGCTCGAAAAATCATCAGCAAGACCATTAATCTTATCATTCGAAACATTTTAGGGATGCCTTTTAACGATACCCAGTGTGGTGCCAAAATAATGCACCGGGATATTATCGAAAATATGTTCACCAAAAAATTCATTACCAAATGGTTGTTCGATGTAGAGATCTTTATGCGCATGCGAAAGTTCTATGGCAAAGAAAAGGCACAGGCCTATATCTGCGAACAGCCTCTAAAACGTTGGATTCATGCCGATGGTTCCAAACTGTCTATGAAAGACTCCGTAAAAATTGTTGGGCAGCTAGCACAGATTGCATTGCATTACAATTAATTCCTTTCCCCGAATTTGATAAAAACCGTACAGGCAAATGCTGGTACGGTTTTTACTTTTTCACACCTTTCTACCGGTCAAAGCAAACGAACCGCCCGTCTATAGAAAAATACCCCTCGCCCCTAAAACCCGCAGAAAACAAAAGAGCCATCGTACTTTTACTTTATAATCAAAACCAACAAACATGAAAAAAGTAGCGAAAAATAAGTACAAGGGATTTATCAAAATGGAAAGCACACATGAAATATACCAAATCTGCGAGGTGAGCTTTAACAAAAAGGAAATTATACTCAGTGTGTTGGCACCTACTGTACTCCAATTGATATAACAAATAAAAACCGGTGACGAGGCGGTCACCGGTTTTTACCAAACTAAACTAATACAATCAACTTATTGCAAA
>CALIIC010000152.1 GCA_938020445.1 uncultured Flavobacteriaceae bacterium
TTAATATGTAATGAAAAAAGTAGTAACCTTCGGTGAGATTATGCTTCGCTTGGCCCCTCCAGGATTTTTAAGATTTTCACAAGCGAATAGTTTTGATGTCGTATACGGGGGAGGCGAATCGAATGTAGCCGTCTCTTTGGCTAATTACGGAGTGCCTGTGGATTTCGTAACTCGTTTGCCTAAAAATGATATCGGGGATTGCGCCCTAATGGAAATGCGCAAAAGAGGAGTGGGGACAGACCAGATTGTTTATGGCGGAGATCGTTTGGGTATTTACTTTCTTGAAACGGGAGCGGTAAGCCGTGGGAGCAAAGTTGTGTATGATCGCGCCCATTCGGCAATAGCCGAAATTAAACCGGGAATGGTCGATTGGAAAGCTGTTTTTAAAGATGCCGGTTGGTTCCATTGGACGGGAATAACACCGGCCATCTCGCAAGGAGCCGCCGATGCTTGTTTGGAAGCGGTGAAAGTTGCGAGCGATATGGGAATTACGATATCTACCGATCTGAATTATCGCGCCAAGCTATGGAATTATGGCGGGGATCGAGAGGCCATTATGACCGAGCTTACATCCTATTGCGACATCATCCTCGGAAATGAGGAAGATGCCGAAAAGCATTTTGAAATTAAACCCGAGGGGTTAGATATTACCACCCAAGGAGAACATGTAAAAGCAGAGGCTTTTTTATCGGTATGCACTCAAATGATGAAAAAATTCCCAAAAGCGAAAAAAGTAATCACTACTTTACGTGGTTCTATTTCTGCTTCTCATAATACGTGGGCAGGCGTGCTGTATGATGGTAAAACCATGTTTAAATCTCCCGAGTATCAAATTACGGATATTGTTGACCGAGTAGGAGGGGGCGATTCATTCATGGGTGGATTGATTTATGGCTTACTACAATATCCCGATAACGACCAAAACGCCTTGAATTTTGCGGTAGCGGCCTCATGTTTAAAGCACACGATCAAAGGCGATGCTAATTTGGCGACCGTCTCTGAAGTAGAAAAGTTAATGAGCGGTGATGCCTCGGGAAGAGTTGCGCGATAATCCTATATTTGAGTGCCGGTTACCATGTTAGAAGACCATTTATGGGCAATTCTCTATTGGTAATCAAAACTAATAATCTACATACAATGGCTCAATATACAAGAATAGAAGTTGCCACCATCATGAAAGAAACGGGGATGGTGCCTTTGTTTTATCATCCCGATATCGATATGGGAAAAAAGGTGCTAAAAGCCTGTTATGACGGCGGCGCACGCCTCCTTGAGTTTACAGCTCGCGGCGATTTCGCATTCGAGGTTTTTTCCAAATTGAATAAATACGCATTGACCGAACTCCCTGGAATGATCATGGGTGTGGGGTCTATTACCGATGCCGGCGCCGCATCCCTTTTTATGCAAATGGGGGCCAACTTTATTGTAACCCCTTCCCTAAGAGAGGACATTGCTGTCGTCTGCAATCGTAGAAAAGTACTTTGGTCACCAGGATGTGGTACACTGACCGAAATCAATAAGGCCGAAGAGATGGGATGTGAAATCGTCAAGTTGTTTCCTGGAGCTACCTATGGACCAGGATTCGTGAAAGCGATCAAAGGCCCGCAACCGTGGACGAGCGTGATGCCGACCGGAGGTGTAAGTACGGAAGAATCAAACCTAAGGGGATGGTTCGATGCAGGGGTTACCTGTGTAGGTATGGGGTCTAAACTGATCAGTAAGGAATTGTTGGCACAAAAAGATTTTAAAGGCTTGGAGAACAAGGTGAAAGCTACTTTAGAGATCATCAGCAAGCTTAGAAGCTAAGACAATGGAAAAACCCACGGCAAATCGATCTTTTTTAAAAAGGGCGATTGCATTGGTTCTTGCTTTCGGTCCCGGCATTTTCGCCATTGGATATACCATAGGCACTGGCAGCATCACTTCAATGATAGTAGCGGGAAGCACCTACGGGATGCAGTTACTTTGGGTATTGCTATTGAGTTGTATTTTTTCAGGAATCTTAATGTTTGCCTATGGTGATTACGCGCTTGTTACCGGAGAAACGGCACTCTATGCTTTTAAAAAACACCTCAAATGGGGTAAACTAATAGCCATCCTTATTATTGCCGGTATTTCTTTCGGACAATGGAATTCCCTTATGGGCATATTGGGTATTTCTTCCAATATTATTTTTGAAATATTTTTAATCTATTTCCCCAATTTGGCAGGCCTCCAGTATGAGTCTGTGCTTATTATCGCCATCGTGGTTATTGTTATTTTCTATGGCTTTTTGATGGTAGGGAAGTATGCTTTTTTTGAAAAAATACTGGTAATATTCGTAACGATCATGGGGCTTTCATTTTTGATTTCCCTTTTTATGGTATACCCATTGCCTATTGAAGTTGTTCAGGGGCTGGTCCCTTCTGTTCCGCAAGTAGAAGGAGGTAAAATGATGGTTGCCGCCTTTGTAGGGACCACCATGGCCGCCGCGACCTTTTTATCGAGACCGCTTTTCGTAAAAGGAAAGGGATGGACCATTAAAAACCTAAAACAACAAAAAAAGGATGCTATTATCGCTGCATGTCTTGTATTTGTTATAAGCGGAGCGGTAATGGCAGTGGCAAGTGGAGCCTTGTTTCATCAAGGACAACCGGTAACCAAAGTTTTAGATATGGTAAACACCTTAGAGCCCGTAGCCGGGAAATTTGCCTTGACGCTTTTCTTTTTTGGCACCTTAAGTGCAGGGCTGTCCTCTATTTTCCCTTGTCTGTTGATTGCCCCCATATTGTTGGCCGATTACCAATCGGGAAAGCTCGATACAAGTTCAAAACAATTTAAAATCATTACCGCCATAGCCTGTTTGTTCGCGCTGATCGTACCGGTATTCGGTGCGAATCCAATCGAAATGCAGATTGTTTCACAGGTATTCAATGTCTTTGTTTTGCCCTTGGTGATTTTGGGGATTATCCTTTTGACCAACAATAAAAAGTTAATGAAGGGGCATAGGGCCGGTATCTGGCTAAAACTAGGACTGTGGGCCGCGCTCTTCTTTTCATGTGTTATTTCTTATAATGGGGTGGTCGCCTTATTTGCATATTTTTAAAACATTTATACCATTGTCAAAAATGAGATTACTTGAACAATAAAGGGAAAAACTTGCCTTCCATCTTTTTTCCTTTTGAGATAGGTGGCACCCCTTTTAACAGTTCATCATTTGTGTTACTAATAGTACCATCTGCGAAAACATTTAGTACAAAAGCCCTGCGACTCATTTCCGATTTGTTTTCATAGGAACCATGTACCATCAAAGGATGATGAAAAGTGGCGACCCCCATTTTAAGAGTTATAGGAACCGGCTTAAATTGGGCTTGTTGCTCCTTTGTAAGATATTCCATCAGTCCGTTCATATCTCCTGCTAATGAAGGAGCATTCAATAATCCCCATTTGTGGCTTTTAGGGATGTAGTGTAAGCAGCCATTTTCTATAGTGGCGTCGTCGAGTCCTGTCCAGCATGTCAAGTGCTGCATGGCAATGGTACGCGTCCAATAAGAGTAGTCTTGATGCCAGGCCACCACGCCGCCGTGTTTCGCAGGTTTGCAGAACAATTGGTCATGCCAGAAACGAACGGGTTTATTTTCAAGAAGTTGATGTGCGGCCATTAAAAAGGCAGGATTCCACAATACATCGTGAAACCCCTCGGTAATGCGCCAATGTCCTAACGAATGAAACAGCACCGCATTGGGGTTTTCCGATTCGTTGCTATGATATTCATAGAATAGGTGATGGGCGGGATGTTTAGGATCTAGTACCTCGTCTAACTCCTTCCGAAGTTTAAGTATCTGTTGATCGTTCAGCAATGGAATACCCGATACATACCCATACTCGTGAAAATGATCCACCTGTTCTTGAGATAGGCGGTACTGGTTCCAATCATTTTTTGATTCGGGCCATTGAAATAGGTCCGTAAGCAACCGATGATGGTCTGCAAGATCCTGCACTTTCTCCATATCTCCGAATTTAATGTGGTTTCTCCCAAATTTAAGGACTCTAACCGAATTTTAAAGAACCTTTTAGTTCAATAAGTCCTTAAAAATCATCAAAACGAATGAAAGTGCAACGCCTCAGGATTCTTCTTGAAGTGATTTGATGTCGGTAATTAACTGACTAATGGAAGCTCGGTTAAGACCGTTGTAGATTCCCCGAATATGCTTGTTCTTATCGACTAATAAAAAGTTCTCTGTATGTAGAAAATCGTTAATGTCTTTGGGTACTCCCAAGTCGTTCTCCACAAAATAATGATTTCTTCCCAATTCGTAGATGGTGTTTCTATCGCCGGTGACCAAATGCCACTTGCCGTCGCGTACGCCATGATTTTTAGCATACGTTTTAAGAATGGGTATTGAATCTATGGAAGGGGTGACCGAATGTGATAACAAGGCTATTTCTGGGTCATTTTTGAAAGCCTCTTGCACCTTGCCCATATTCCCGGTCATTTTTGTACATATGCCCGGGCAACTGGTAAAAAAGAAATCGGCAATGTATATTTTGTTCTCAAAGGTTTTTTGTGAGACGGTATCCCCGAGTTGATTTACTAGTTGGAAATCCGGAATTTTGTGGAAGTTTTTCTCCTCGGTGCTATTAGGGGTCAACCAATGAGGCGTAAAGGATTCCTCATTGTAATAGGGGAGATAGGTTACCCTACTGCCTTCTTCCGGCCCGCTTGCTTTTTTTACTTCCTGCTTGCAAGCTATCAAAACCAGGAACAAGCAACTCAGCACTACGACGATAATTTTATTCTCTAGTAACGACTTCATCTTCTAATTTATAGCATGAATTAGCTCTTTTCATCCCAAAAATACGCCCGTTTTTGGCCTCGTAATTAACGTAAAGGGTACCATTTTGCAACCAGGCCTTTTGCAAGCCTTGCTCTTTCCCATCGACCAGTTGTCGCACTTTTGCCAATTGGCCCGTTGGGTACCATTTTTTTTCAAGCCCGTTCACCGATCCATTTTCATAGGTGGCCGTTGAGGCCAATATTCCATTTCCCCACCAACTTTTATAGCGCCCTGTTAAGCGGTTTTGAACGTAGAACGATTCAATACGCAGTTTTCCGTTTTGGTGCCATTTTCTGGCGATACCTTCTCGTTTTCCTTGATAAAAGCCAAGTCTTTCCGCGAGGGTATCGTTAGGGTGGTATGTAACGGCATAGCCATTGAAAGGTTTGTTTTTAGAATACCATGTACCCTCTATCTGATTGAGAACCAATTCATTTCTGGGAACCTCGAGGTCGTTGATGATAATGGTGTTTTCGACGTGCTTTTCCTCGATCGTTTGAATCTCTTTACAATTAGAGAGACAAAGAATTAGAAGTACTAACAGATAAAGGGTTTTCATATTTTTAATAGCCTTGGTAAGGGCCTGCAAAGGCCAAGTAAGAACCCGTAGTGGAATATAGCTCGTTAATGATATGATAATGATATTCCACTTCTCCTTCAGTATATTGTGTGATCGACGTATGACCACCAGAACTATCTAGATCAGTAGGGTAGGTACCTGTAGAATTACACTGTCTTCCGTAAAGAAAAACACCGTCCAACAATATGCCTACTAAATTTTCATCGTCGTCGGTAAACGCTTTTGGCTCTAAATGATAATGATATACCCCAGGACCAATATGGGCTCCTGTCCAATCCAAACTACCTGCGGCTTGATCCAAATCTCCACCACCTTCTTGATCATTGAAAATAGCGGAACCGCTAACGGCGATACCGACCGTGCCCAATTGGGTGGCTACTGTACTTCCGGTTAAACCCGGAATGGCATCAACCCGCATGGTAGCCTCATTATTGTTGCTAGATATAATGCTGGGGGTACGTCTCACATCGGGTTCGTCTCGGTACCCGTCATTGCCTTCTCCCCAATAAACCGTTTCATGGTCCGGTAGTCCCGTAGTTTCGATTACTATTTCCGAACCGTCTAGATAAATAGTGGTAGCCTCCGTGTTAAAAGCTTCAAATGCAGCATGTAGTTCTGTTACCACCGGGTCATCATCATCCGTACCTCCCGTATCGTCCGTAATTCCTCCAGTGTCGTCATTACTGCAGGCAATTACGGCGAGCAGCATCAAACATACAGATACGATGAGCGAAAAATTACTATTGTTTCTACTAATTTTTTTCATGGATCTTGTTTAATTATTTTAAAATTGAACTATAATTTTTCGGATTGATGTTCGTTACCTTATCCCTTGTTTTTTGGTTTGCGTCCTTTTGGTTTGGGAGCATCTTCTATTTCTTTCTTGGAAAGAAACCCGTCTTCATCCGTGTCAATTTTTGAAAAATCTTTTTTTAGGGGGCCTTTTACTTCTTCTAGGGAAAGAAGACCGTCTTCATTTGCATCCATTTTTTTGAATAGTTCATCGACCGAGGGGCGTTCCCGACCTTCTCGCTTTTCTTGATCGTTCTGCGCATTCATTTTACAAGAAGCAAATAATCCTATAATGCCAATTGCTAGTGCTAAGCGTACGGTTTTCCTTTTCATCTTATTTTTTTTAAAAGTTACTTTTACGACTACTAATTTGGTGAAAAATTTGATTCAAAATGAACCGTTTAAGTGAACTATGTGAAGTTTTAAGCCAATCGCTAGATTCATCAAGTAAGTGTTTTAAAGCTGGTTACATACGAGGTGCCATTAATGGGTAGAGTTGTGGTAAGGTTTGATTGTTATCAGATAAGAAGCCAAAATTGTTCCAAATTAAGTGGGTCATCCATACTTTTAAGCAAATGCCTATCTATGATCGGCAAACCACGCTTTTCGCCCTTTGCTTTCAGAAGTTTTTGAGGTTACAGCAGTTTTATTTTCTGTTTATTTGTGATATGAACCAATCAAAACGTTATTTTTTTCAAGTCCTTTTATGGTTTGGTATATGGACGGTTGTTTGGGTTTTAAATAACACCCAACCGCGATTCCTTTTTGAAAACGCCCCGGCATTTGTGGCCCAAGTACTGCTATTGGGAGGTTTGGTTTTCTATGCAGCACCCGTACTTTTATTCAAAAAAAAATATGGGTACTTCGTTGTACTTTCGATTCTTGCCATTGCGGTATGCGTGTTCTTCTCATCTTTAGACTATATGGAAGTAGCAGTGCATAGGGGGCCGCCAAGGGGACTTAGGAAACCACCAAAAGGAATAGGAATAGTACCATCTAAGGGCTTTATACACTTTTTACTTCTTACGTTGTCCTATATCCTTGCCACTTTTTTAGAAACCTTTGTTTTTGCCAAAAAAAAAGAAGAGGAAACGGCAAAGAATAAAAATGAAAAATTGCAGACCGAATTAAAATTTCTAAAGTCGCAAATAAACCCCCATTTTTTGTTCAATTCATTGAACAATATTTACGCGCTTTCGGTAATCGATTCAGGTAAAACGCAAGAAAGTATTGCCTACCTTTCCGATATGCTGCGTTATGTGCTCTATGAATGTGAACAGCCATTGGTGCCCTTGGAAAAAGAAATTGCCTACATCGAGAATTATGTGAAGTTGTTTTCTTTGAAAAGTAGCAAACCATATCCAATAAACCTTGAATTGGAGGTAGCCAATAAAGGTACCTTGGTGGCGCCCATGCTCTTTATCCCATTTGTGGAAAATGCCTTGAAACACAGTAATATCGAAAAGAGGGACAACGCTTTTATCCGCATTAAAATTGGTTCGGATGCCGGAAAGGTTTATTTCGAAATTGAAAACAGTTTGCCGCAACAGCAGAAGGTAAAAGATGCAGTAGGGGGCATAGGAATTGAAAATGTTCAAAGAAGACTTTTAATTCAATATCCCGACAGGCACGATTTAGTAGTTGCCCAGACAAGTTTGAGTTATAAAGTGAATTTAAGCATCGATTTGTATGGAAAAAATTAAATGTTTGGTAATTGATGACGAGGAGCTTGCCCGCACCTTGCTACAAACCTATATTTCAAAGCTAGACTTTTTGGAACTGATCGCAACGGTAGAAAACCCTTTGGATGCGCTGGAAGTGCTTAGGGAGCAACGAGTAGATTTAGTGTTTTTGGATATACAAATGCCCGAACTTAAAGGCACAGACTTTGCTAAGTTGATCGATCCAAAAACGCAATTCATTTTTACGACGGCGTATTCGGAGTACGCCTTGGAAGGGTATGAATTGAATGCGCTCGATTACCTACTCAAACCCATTACTTTTGAACGTTTTTTAACGGCCGTAAACAAAGCAAAAGAAAGCACTAAGCAACCGATTATCGATAGTATTACCGTAAAATCGGGCTACGATCTTCATAAAGTAAGGTACGATGCTATTAACTATATTGAAAGTGATAGTGAATATGTTACTTTTTATACGAATGATAAAAAAATTGTCAGCAACCAACGGCTAAAAATTTTGGAAGAATTGCTTCCTAAATCTCTTTTTATGAGGGTGCACCGGTCGTATATAATCAATAAAACGAAGGTTACGGGATTAAAAGACAAACAACTATTAATATCGGATGTACTGATTCCTATTAGTGGCACCTATTCAGAACTGGTTCGGCAAGAGTTGTTCTCGTAGTGTTACAAGAACTCGGCTGCAGGGTGCGCCCAGCCTTCGCGATAAGATCGTTGCAACAGAGCAGTAGCCTCTGGATCCTTTAAAACGGCCCTTTTTTCCACATCGTATCGTAGCGGTCTTTTCAATTCCAACGCCATGTTTGCAAGAATACAGCTCGCCGTAGATATGTGACCTTCCATAAGATTCGAAACGGGCGCCTTTCCTTGATCAATTGCGGCTAAAAAGTCGAGCATATGCATTCTAGTTGCGGGAGCGGTATGTAATTCGATCCCTTTTTCCGCAAGATCTTCGGGGTATTCTTCCCGTTCGTAGGTAACTTTTTTATGGTTTTTTTCGCCGGTCTCCAATGACTCGAAATCGTAACTAAAAACACTGGCGGTTAAAGAGCCCTTTTCACCATAAATTTTAAAGGCCCAGGGATAGTTTGGGTCGGGCGAAGTGCCCCAGCTACGATGTTGCCAAAAACAATTCAGTTCGTCGAACTCAAAAACGGCCTGCTGCGTATCGGTAGTATTAGCTTTTGCCTCTTTTTGTACCAGTATGCCGCCGGTTGAACTAACATTGGTAGGCCATCCAAGACCCAACATCCACCGAACGGCATCCAGCATATGCACGCACATATCTCCTACAATACCATTGCCATACTCCATAAAAGCGCGCCATCTTCTGTGCGGAATGCCGTCGAATTCCCGCAGCGGGGCGGGCCCGGTCCATTGGTTGTAGTCAAAAAAATCGGGAACCGGCACTACCGGTCGGTTTCCCGTATCCCGCATATGATAATAGCACCACATTTCTACATGGGCGATCTTTCCCAACATTCCGGTATCAATGATATTCTTCTTTGCTTCGATCAAATGGGGGGTGCTTCTGCGTTGCATCCCAATTTGCAGTGTGCTCCCATATTTTCTCGCTGCGGCAAGGAGCGCCTCACCTTCGAGAACGTCTACACTTATTGGTTTTTGTAAATATACATGGGCACCTGCCTTCATGGCTTCAATAGCCAGCAAAGCATGCCAATGATCAGGAGATCCGATCAGGACAATATCAAGATCTTTCTCGGCGAGCATTTCTTGGTAGTTGGTATACGTTCTGGGCTTCTTTGCACCCGGTTGTTTTGCAACGACTAATTCGGCGGCTTGTGCCAGCTGCCGCTGGTCTACATCACAAAGGGAAACGACACGAACGGTCGCAACTTGCATTAATCGAAACAAATCACTTTTTCCGTACCAACCTGCACCAATGAGTCCTACTCTTAGAGTTCTATCTCGATTAATCAAATCAATACCATAGGCCCCAAAAGAAGAAAGTGCCAAGGCGGCAGTCGTTCCTTTTAAAAAATGGCGCCTGTTGATATGGAAAGCCTTCTTTTTCATTATCGAAAATTTACCGAATACCTAAAGATATTGAAAAAAGCGTTTACGGGAGTGCCCCACGAAATCACTATATTTAAAGCTATTTATATCTTGACTCAAATGAAATGTAAGCTATTTTTTCTTTTTGCCCCGTTACTTTTAAGTATGCAGTCGGTTTTTGCCAAAATCGAACTACCTTCTATTTTTTCTAGTAATATGGTATTGCAGCGAACGAGTGACGTAAAATTATGGGGTTGGGCCGCTCCCAATGAAGTGTTCAATATTGTCACCGGATGGGATAACAAGACAATTGAGATTAAAACAGGGAATGATGCGAAGTGGAGTGTTTTCGTAAAAACGCCCAAGGCGGGAGGGCCTTTTACCGTTGAATTTTTAGGAAAGGACAACCAGATTTCGCTTGAGAATATTTTGATTGGAGAAGTATGGTTGTGTTCAGGGCAGTCGAATATGGAATGGAGTGCGAACAGTGGTATCGACAATGCGAAGGCCGAGATAGCTAGTGCCGATTATCCGAACATTCGCTTGTTCACAGTACAAAAACGAACGGCAAAGCATCCGCAGGAAGACCTTGTTGGAGTATGGGATGTATGCACGCCTAAAAGCATGCCCCATTTTAGTGCGGTGGCCTATTTCTTTGCCAAAAGAGTACAAGAAGAAACCAGCGTACCCATTGGTTTGATAGATTCGTCGTGGGGTGCCTCATGTGCCGAGGTCTGGACCCCGGCCGAAGTTTTTGAAACCCGCACCGATTTGTTCGAATCAGCAGTGAAAATACGTCCAAACCAATGGGTGACGACCGAACCATCTTCTTTATATAATGCAATGATCGCTCCTTTATCAAATTTTAAAATTGCAGGCTCGCTATGGTATCAAGGAGAATCGAATACGGCGAATGCGGAAAAATATGCTGATCTATTTACTACGATGATCAGTTCTTGGCGTGCTGCTTGGGCGTATGATTTTCCTTTTTATTATGTACAGATTGCACCTTATGCATACGGAACGCCCGAAGAAGGGGTAATCGTTAGAGATCAACAACGAAAGGCGCTGCGATTGGGCAATACGGGTATGGCAGTAACAAGTGATATTTGTACTATTGATGACATTCATCCTCAAAACAAGCAAGATGTTGGTCTGCGTTTGGCGAATATCGCTTTAAAGGAGCATTACAAAAAGCTGAATAGGCAAGTTAATGGTCCCATGTTCAAAGAAATTAAAATAGACGGAAATCAACTAGAAGTGCACTTTGAGCACGCCGAAGGGCTGTATTCAAAAACCAAAAAAGTAACGCAATTCGAAATAGCGGGTGCCGATGATGTATTTTATCCCGCCAAAGCGAGAATCAAAAATAACCGTGTGCTGGTCTCATCGAAGGAGGTAAAGGCGCCATTAAAAGTTAGGTTCGCTTGGAGTAATACCGATTTGGCTACCTTGTTCAATGCGGCCGGCCTGCCGGCCTCAAGTTTTATAAGCGATTAATACCACTACTTTGGGAATTTGTATGTTTGCCCTATAAAAATTTACAATGCTTTCGCCATCCTCCTTATTTCAAAAGCCGTTCCTGTGCCTTTTAATGCTTTTGTTTTTTTCTTGCAAGGAAAAACAGGCCGTCCCGGAATCGAACCATAAATTTACGAACGCACTCGCAACCGAGACAAGTCCATATTTACTGCAACATGCCCATAACCCTGTAAATTGGAGGCCCTGGAGCCAAGAAGCACTCGACGAAGCAAAACAGGAAAATAAATTGGTGCTGGTAAGTATCGGTTATTCCTCCTGTCATTGGTGCCATGTCATGGAAACGGAAACATTTGAAAATGAGGCCGTGGCAAAAGTGATGAACGATAATTTTATCAATATCAAAGTAGATCGCGAAGAACGGCCAGATATTGATCAGGTGTACATGACGGCATTGCAACTAATGACCGGTAGTGGTGGATGGCCTTTGAACGTAATCACCTTACCGAATGGCAAACCATTATATGGTGGCACCTATCATACCAAAGAACAATGGACGCAGGTATTGACCAAAATAAGCGAATTGTACAAAAATGATCCCGCCAAAGCCGCCGAATACTCCAATATGGTGGCAGATGGCATTGCGCAGGCCAATATAGTGAAACCTACCAGTAGTTTTGAGAACTTGACCAAAGAGACGCTGGGTGAAGGAGTAGTGAATTGGAAACCTTTTTGGGACCTTGAAAGGGGCGGGGACCAAGGCACACAAAAATTCATGCTTCCCTCGAACCTCGATTTCTTAATGGACTATGCGGTATTAGCCAAGGATGAAGCTGCAAAAGCTCATATTAAAAATACCCTTGACCAAATGGCCCGAGGGGGTGTTTACGACCATGTGGGAGGTGGTTTTTATCGATACAGTACAGACAGTGATTGGAGAATACCTCATTTTGAGAAAATGCTCTACGACAATGCACAGGCGATCAGCCTTTTTTCAAAGGGCTACTTGCTATGTAAGGAGCCGGCCTATAAGGGCTTGGTGATGGAGACCATCGCTTTTCTTGAACGCGAAATGAAATCTAATAGAGGAGGTTATCATGCGGCTATAGATGCCGACAGTGAGGGGGAAGAGGGTAAATTTTACCTCTGGAAGGAACCGGAGTTAAAATCAGTGTTAGAAAAGGAATTCGACCTCTTTGCTGCTTATTTTGATGTAAGTCCGGAGACCGCTTGGGAAGAGGATGCCTATGTGCTGCGCACCATAAAAAGCGATAGCTTATTTGCAAGGGAACAGGGTATGTCGATGGCTGATTTGGGCAATGCAAAAGATCGATGGAAACAAAAGTTGTTAGAAGCTAGGGACCAACGGGTGCGCCCAAGAAGTGATGATAAAATCATCACCTCCTGGAATGCTTTGTTAATTAAGGGTTTTGTAGCATCGTATAAAGTTTTTGGGAAGGAAGAACACTTACAGAAAGCCGAGGCGATTTTTGATTTTTTAAAAACCAATAGCTATAGGGAAAGTGCCTTGGTTCATACCTATAAAGAAGGAAGTAAGCAAAAAGAGGGCTTTTTAGAAGACTATGCCTTTTTAATAGATGCCTGCCTACATTTGTACTCCGCCACTGGAAAACGGGAATATCTCGATTTTGCGCAGCAGCTTACTACTACGGTAAAGGAGCAATTCAACGATGATTCGGGCATGTTCCCTTATAACAAGAATACAGGCTTGATCGCGACGATCATTAAGACCGATGATGGCGTATTGCCCTCGCCGAATGCGGTAATGGCAGACAACTTATATCAAATAGGGCATATCCTCTATGATACCGAAATGACAAAGAAGGCGAAAGAAATGGTTTCTTCCATGACATCCTCTGTAGTTGCCAGTGCTCCTAGCTATGGAAGGTGGGCAAAGGTGTTGATGAAGTCTGCTTACCCTTTTTATGAAATTGCGATCGTTGGTCCGGATGCAAAGGTATTGGCCAAAGAACTTTTTCAAAATCACCTACCAAACACCCTGCAAGTGGCAAGTGTAACCGATAGTGATTTACCGCTGTTTGAAGGTCGTTACCTCGAAGATGACACCTATATTTTTGTTTGCCAGGATCAGAGTTGCAAACTACCGGTAGCAACTGCCCAAGAGGCTTTGGAACAGTTGAAGAATTTTTAGGACGCCCGTTTTGGATGGTCGCAATTGGCCATGTGAAAAAACGATTCCTTAGAAGAAGGAACCCCTGCTGTGTAGGGGTGCCATGCTAACTACTCAAAAAATTAACCAAACAAAAAGGGAGCTACCTTAGTAGAATCCCTTATTTTTTACAATAAGATCTAGCACACTTTGAACGGATCCATTCGAGTACAGTTTATCTTTGGGTGTGTGCTTGCAGTAATCGATCAAAACGGGAATGCTCGAGGTAGCTACGTGCATTCGAGTATCCGATGAGGCGTAGTAAATGAATACTTTTCCATCCTCGTCGGCGATCCAACCGTTACTAAACAATACGTTGCCCACATCACCTACTATTTCTTCATCAATGGGGGCCATAAAATACCCCCCGGGTTGGTGTATTACCTTGGTGATATCGTCTAGTGCCGTCATAAACATATACAAAACATATCGCAGTCCGGCTGCAGTATTTCGAACCCCATGTGCCAAGTGTAGCCAACCTTCATCGGTTTTAATGGGAGAAGGCCCTTGCCCGTTCTTGAGCTCGTAAACGGTGTGGTACGCTTTGGGATTTAGGATTACTTCATCTTCTACTTCAGGATGGGTCATATCGGTTACAAAACCCAAACCAATTCCTCCCCCGGAGCCTGTTTGGATAAATCCGTCTTGCGGGCGTGTATAAATGGCATATTTTCCATTGATAAACTCGGGATGAATGGTTACGTTGCGTTGCTGCGATTTAGAAATAAGGTCGGGCAACCGTTCCCAAGTACGCATATCCCTGGATCGTATGATTCCGGCATTTGCGATGGCGGCCGAAGTGTCGGCATCAGGAGAATTAGGGTCTTTGCGTTCTGTACAGAAAATACCATAAACATACCCATCTTCATGCAGGGTAAGCCTCATATCATAGGCATTTACGTCGGGGTCATTGGTCTGTGGTATTAATAAAGGAATATCCCGAAACTTAAAATTGTCAACCCCGTTATCGCTTTCGGCAAATGCAAAGTACGATTTTCTATCCCAGCCCTCGATACGTACGACAAGTACGTATTTGTTGTTCCATTTAATAGCGCCGGCATTGAAGGCGGCGTTGACACCGATACGTTCTAGGCCATGTGGATTGGTTTCTTGGTTGAGGTCATACCGCCAGTCAATAGGAATATGAGCGGCCGTTACAATAGGGTAGGTATATCGTTGAAATAAACCGTTCGTAGATTTTGTCGGCGGATTTTTACGTTCTAACAAGAGTTTGTGGTCTGCTATGATGCAATCGTAATTTTTAATTTTTAAGGGAGTCATATGAGTTGGCATGGTTTGCACTATTACATTTGTTCATCTAAGGTGTCCCACCAGAATTTTTTTAGCAGCACCGCGCAAACAGCGAAAATTCCCGAGCAGATCAATAAGGGGGTGTATTCTCTTAAGACAAGGTATAAGGGTATTATTACCAAGAGGGTTTGTGCCGTGGTTCCTATGAAAATATTGAACATATCTTTTTTGAACATCTTATTCTCTTTAAAATCGGGATCCTCTGCCAATACCTTGTCCCGGATTGGTTTCCAAAAGCCCCAAGGCCTCGTCTTTTTATAGAAGTCCATAAGGCACCTTTCATCCGTAGGTCCGGCCGTGTAGGTACCCACAATACAACCTATCGCCGTAATTAACAGTAAAAGAGGAAATAAATGGAGTTCTAGTGTTTCTTTGAAAACCAAGGGAAACAATACTGCTGGAATCAGACCGGAAAGCATCCCCCAAAAGTACCCCTCACCGTTGAAACGCCACCAGTGCCATTTTAGGATGTTCGAAACAATATAGCCTCCCCACAAAGCCGATACGATCCATTGGGTGATCGAATTCACATCTTTGACAAAGAACCCAAGAATGATGCTTACAATTACGACGACGATGCCGCTAGTGTAGTTAATTCGGCTTATTTGCTTAGGCTTGGCTTCTTGCTTATACCTGAGATAAATATCGTTTACCAAATAGGCCTGAGCTGCATTAAGGGTTCCGGCGAAGGTAGACATGAATGCCGCGAGAAGGCCGGCCAGCAATAAGCCCATTAGGCCAACCGGAACAAATTGACTAATGGCGGATGGTAATATTTGCTCAAAATCTATTTGCCCAGCGCGTTGCAGGTCAAGTTGATCGTAAAACAATAATCCGAGCACGACGAAACCACCGATCATTAAATACCTGGCCGGCATTAAGGCCAAGGAAACAAAACCACTCATTTTTGCAGCTTCTTTAGGTGATTTGGTAGAGAGTATTTTTTGCATATCATAGTTCGGGGCAGGCCCTGCAATACTTGAAAGTAGTCCCTTGAACACACAGAGCATAAAAAAGATGCCGAAAAGGGAGAAACTGTCTGAAGCAATTTTTTCATTTACCTCCGTAATAATCCCGGTCCAATCAATGTCAAGGTTCCAGCCAAAGAACGGGTCCATCCACCCTTCTGGTAGCGTAAGCGTATTTTCACCCATGGCAATCCATGCGATAATGGCAATCGCAAAGGCGGAAACCGTCATGATTGTAAACTGTAACAAATCGGTCCATACAATGCCCGACATTCCCCCAAGAACAGCATAGAAAACCGCAAAACAAGTGAATACCGTTCCGTAGAAATGCGGTACGTACTGCGGTGCTATTTCAAAGGGGACATAGGCACCCACAACTTCCCAGGGAATAAATATTTCGGCGAATTTCCCAAGTCCGATGAAACCATACGCAAGGAAACCCAAACAGCTTACGATAGCGAAAATAACCACTACTGTATGCGACCATTTCCCTCCTTTTCCTTCTCCGAACCGAAAGAAAATCCATTCGGCGCCAGTTGTTACGTTACTACGTCTTAACCACGCAGAGAGATAAACCATGAGGAATACCTGATTGAATACGGGCCATAGCCAGGGAATCCAAATACTTTTAAGGCCGTAGACAAAAGTAATGGTGACCAACCACATGGTTCCGGAAATGTCGAACATTCCAGATGCATTCGAGAGTCCGAGCATATACCAAGGAATCGACTTGCCTCCTAAAAGATAGTCGTCTTTGCTACGTTGGGCCCTTTTACGTAATATCAGCCCAATGACCATGGTAGCTGCCAGATATGCCAAAATAATTACAATGTCTATAGTTTCTAGCATACGATTTTGTCTTTTAAAAAAAATAATTTAACCTAAATATTAGACAAAATAATTACCAAATGAGCCATTTAAACATTTTAGGGTTTCAATGATACTAAGAATATTGGTCAAATGTAAAATATTTGTTAATATTGTCATAACTGTATTTTGTCAAAACGGAATCAAAAAAAAGCAATAAAACGTTTAAAAAGATGGATATTTTAAAAAAAATACATCGAGAGATTACCCCATTATCAAACGAAGACAGCTTTTTGGTTTTCGACCGTACAAAAGATTTTTTTGATTTCCCCATTCATTTTCATCCAGAAATGGAACTGAACTTCATAACCAATGGGGAAGGTGTGCAACGCATTGTTGGGGATAGTATCGAGGAGATATCCAATGTGGAGTTGGTATTGGTAGGGTCTGGTCTTTATCATGGATGGGAGCAGCATGAATGCACCAATAAGAGCATTCGTGAGGTGACCATTCAGTTTCACGAAGATCTTCTGGATGATCGGTTTTTAAGGCGAAGTATTATGAAACCCTTGAAAGACCTTTTTGATCGGGCCGTACACGGAATCCTTTTTTCCGAAGAAGTGGCACTACAGTTGCAACCTCGGCTTTTTAAAGTATCGAAACTCGATGGTATCGACTATTTTATGGAGTTGTTGTCTATTCTTTTTGATTTGGCCAATTCCCGCAACCAACGTTTGCTCTCTACTTCGACCATCCATCTTGAAAATTTTGAGAACAGCGAAAAAATAAAAATACTATACGAATTTGTGCAGGAGAATTACGCCTCCAAAATAACGTTGGCCCAGGTGTCTAATTTGTTGAATATGAGCAATGTTTCTTTTAACAGGTTTATTAAAAAACGAACGGGAAAAACCTTTGTGGAATATTTAAATGATGTGCGGATAGGGTATGCTTCCCGCTGGTTGATTGAAAAAGATCTGAGTATTTCCGAGATTGCATTTATCTGTGGTTTCAATAGCATTGCGAATTTTAATCGGGTATTCCGTAAAAACAAAGGGCGCACACCAACGCGCTATAGAGAAGATTTTTCTGGAATAAAACGTGTCTTATAGGTGTAACTATAATGAAGTGTGAAACGGTATTTCAACTAGAAGCATATCTCGATTCCGAGGAGTATTTTCATCTATCAAAAAATAGAATTTCCCAAAAAAAGGAAATCGCACACCACTGTCATAATTATTTTGAGCTTTTTTGGGTCGTCGATGGGACTGGCATTCATTCCCTGAATGGGCAACAGGTAAACTTAAAGGCCGGCGATATCATATTTATGCGTCCCAATGATATGCATTCCTTCAAATTCACATCTACCAAGGAACATCTATTGATTTACGATCTAGCTTTTTTTGCAAAAGATGTCAAATGGTTGAAACAACGATATTTCCCTGAAATGAATCGGTTTTTTTGGTCTGAAGGGCCACAACCAGCAATGCAGCGATTAGATAAGGTACATGTTAAAAATCTTTCCGATCAGGCTGACCGTTTTTTAGAAGCACCGCGCACGTTGTTCTTTTTAGATCGTATATTATTGACCGTTTTTGAATTGCTCCATTTTACCAATATCACCGAGGATACCGCTCCCTACTGGTTGCAACACGCAGTGAAGCTTTTTAACTCAGAAAAGAGCGAAGACAATTATAAAGAAGGAACCTTGGGCTTTTTGAAAATGTGCAAACGATCAAATGCACATGTGAATCGCACCATGCGTAAGCATTATGGGGTGAACTTGACCCAATTTGTTAATCGTTCGCGTCTCTCCCGTGCAAAAGACACTCTGGCGACGACCAATAAGAACGTAAAGGAGATTGCATATGAACTAGGTTTTAATGACGTAAATTACTTTCACAAATTATTTAAAGCTTCCTATGGGGTAAGCCCCAATGTATTTCGAAAAAAGAGTGCGCTTGTTTTCTAAGTAGGTCGCAATAGGCCTGTAAATGTATGCTCTACTCCAGATATTGACAACTAAATGGAATAGAATGGGCGGTACCTTTGCCCTATAAATCTTAAAACCTAGAACAATGGCGACCTCGCGGAAAACCCAGAATTTGTCTACTCAAGAAAAGCAATTTTACACTAAAAATGGTTATCTGTTAACAGGGCGACCCTTGTTTGAAAAGGAAAAATTCGAGGCGTTGTATCAAATCTTTGAGGAGTATTTAAAAAGCAAGGGGGAGTTGGGTGCGGATCAATTGGATGTACCCCATTTCAAGGACCAACGATTATTCGATTATTTAATGGCCGATGGGGTGCTCAGGGTAGTTGAAGGTTTAATAGGCCCCAATATTGGGCTTTGGAGTAGCCACTTTATTTGTAAGGAACCTAGGGTGGGCAAGCGAACTCCCTGGCACGAAGACAGTGCTTACTGGGAGGGACGTTTTGATAGCTTTGATAAGGTGGTTACGGTTTGGTTGGCAATAGACCCATCTTTCAAAGAAAATGGGTGTATGGGAGTCGTGCCGGGGACCCATAAGAACGGATTTTCGGAATACGGTGAGATCGATGGTAGCACCGCGACTTTCGACACCGAGATAAAGACCGAAGTAAAAGATGAGGACGTAGTTTGGTTCGAATTGCAACAAGGACACTATTCGCTGCACGACTCAAGAATCATCCACGGGGCAAATGCAAATGATAGTATTCATCGTAGAACCGGGTATACCATGCGCTATTTTAGTACAGACCTAATTTTGAACAACGAACATCCCGGAAATGCAACTCATAAAATATACCATTGTAGCGGAGCGAATACCGGCAATAACCCGTTGATTTATTTATAGTTCCTCCAAGCCGATCGTTGATCCGCTTTTTTTGCCCATATGGGTATCATGATTGTAAAAATGACAAAATAATTGTCTTTTTTGATAAAATCCTTTTACCGAGATCTATAAGAAGTGAATGTGTGGTTTGTGTGGTAAACTAGATATGCTCTAAAACCCAATGAACAATAGGGTTTGTTGTTGGTTTTCTTGTTAGATTTCACTGAAATTGTATTCCTCATTTCACATAAAAAATGTAACTTATCCTCGCAAACCAATCAAACGCAAACTATGCAAATAAAAGAATCGTCCGAGGTATATGATGTAATAATTGTAGGCTCGGGTGCCGGTGGCGGAATGGCAACCAAACAATTGGCAGATGCAGGTTTCAATGTGGCCGTTGTAGAGGCAGGTCCGTTTTTTGATCCGGCCGATCCCAAAACCATGACACAGTTAAAATGGCCGTATGAATCTCCAAGAAGGGGCGCGGGTACCACCCGGGTTTTTGGGGAATGGGATATGGCCTATGGCGGATGGGAAATTGAAGGCGAACCGTATACGCATGAAGAAGGGACCAAATTCGATTGGTATCGTTCCCATATGTTGGGTGGTCGCACCAATCATTGGGGGCGTATCTCTTTGCGTTTTGGACCAAAAGATTTTAAAGGAAAAACCCGAGATGGGCATGGAGATGATTGGCCAATTGGCTACGAAGATGTAAAACCTTATTACGACAAGGTAGATAAGTTACTCGGTGTTTTTGGCACCAATGAAGGGTTGGAGAATGATCCGGACGGTTTTTTTCTACCGCCGCCCAAACCTCGACTGCATGAATTATTTTATATAGAGGGTGCAAAAAAAACGGGCATCCCCGTAATTCCAAGTAGAATGTCGATGTTGACAAAAAAAATAAACAACGATCGCGGTGTTTGTTTTTATTGTGGCCAATGTGCTCGTTCTTGCTCGGTCTATGCCGATTTTTCTTCAGGGAGTTGTTTGATATTCCCGGCGCAAAAGAGTGGTGGGCAGGTGAAGATATTTGTCAACTCTGTGGTACGTGAAATTACGACCAATGAGGAAGGGAAAGCGACAGGGGTTTCGTATATCAGCAAAGACGATCGTAAAGAATATAAATTGAAGGGAAAAGTAGTGGTGTTGGCCGCCTCCGCCTGTAGTTCGGCTCGAATTCTATTGAACTCTAAAAGCAAGCAGCACCCGAACGGCTTGGGCAATAGCAGCGATGTGGTAGGCAAATATCTACATGACTCTACAGGAAGCAGTCGAGCAGGTTTTATTCCTGGTTTAATGAACCGGGATACCTCGTATAACGAAGATGGTGTAGGGGGGATGCATGTATATTCGCCTTGGTGGGGAGACAATGGCAAACTAGATTTCCCAAGAGGGTATCATATTGAAGTTTGGGGTGGTATGGGAATGCCAAACTATGGTTTCGGTTGGAACCCAAACGAGTTCAATAAGTTTTTCAACCTGCCCATTGGTGGTTATGGCGATAGCCTACGAGATGATGTTAAAAAATACTATGGTTCCGTTATCGGTTTTGGTGGGCGTGGTGAAGGAATTGCGCGCAAGGAAAACTATTGCGAGATTGATCCCACCACCGTTGACCAGTTTGGTATTCCGGTCTTGAAGTTTAACTATAAATGGTCCGATTTGGAGAAAAGACAGGCCAAACATATGCAATCCACTTTTGAAGAATTAATACATAATATGGGTGGTACTCCGCTGGGCGATACCCCTACAAAAGAACAGGACTATGGTCTTTTGGCCCCCGGTAGAATTATTCATGAAGTGGGTACTACACGAATGGGTGATGATCCAAAAACCTCTGTAACGAATAAATACCAACAGCTGCACGATGCGGATAATGTGTTTATAGTGGATGCGGGGCCCTTTGTATCCCAGGCAGATAAAAACTGTACATGGACCATCTTGGCGCTTTCTTGGAGAGCCTCTGACTACATTATCGAACAATTAAAACAGCAAAACATTTAAGAATATGGACAGAAGAAAGAGTATACAAACGATTATTCTTGGTGCAGGTGCTGCTGGCTTGGCTTTTCATGGTTGTAAGACAGAACAAGACGCCAAGATAGACGAAGAAATGGTGCAGACCGATGAGAACTATTTTGGGAGGACACCAGAAGAATTGGAGTTGATAGAAAAATTGAACGAGGAGGAATTGTTCAATGCGCATGAAATGGAAACCATTGCCGTTTTGAGCACGGTAATCCTTCCTCCGAAGGAACCTAACGGCGGTCCGATAGAGGCCAATGTTCCGGAATTTATCGAATTTATGGGGAAAGATTTTCCTGAATTGCAAACAACCTTATTAGGTGGGTTAATGTGGCTAGACCATAAATGCAATACTGAATATGGCACCGAATTCAAAACAGCTTCTTTGGAACAGCAAAAAGCAATTTTGGATACCATCGCGTTTCACGACCCAGAGGTTCCCTTAGATGAGCAGGCCCTTGAACTACAATTTTTCAGCCTTATGCGCGGACTTACGGTTACGGGCTATTATACTTCCAAGGTGGGTATCGCCGATTTAGGGTACAAGGGAAATATGCCCAACGTTTGGGATGGGGTTCCTGAAGCGGTTCTCGCGAAGCATGGTATGGCTTATGATCCTGAATGGGTGGCCAAATGCGTAGATCAGAGTAAACGCGGTGTTATTGCCGAGTGGGATGAGAATGGAAACCTACTAACCTAGTTTAGTACTGAAATAGTTAAAAAATGAAGAATACACTTTTAGCGGTATGTACCATCATGGTGGCTTCCGTAACTTTTGCGCAAGAAGTAGGATTGCAGTTGTATAGCTTGCGAAATCAATTTGCCGAAGATGTGCCCGGCACCTTGAAGACCATTAATGAATGGGGAATCACTAAAATAGAAGGCGGTGGCACCTATGGTCTGCCTATGGAGGAGTATCAAAAAATGTTGGCCGACAACAAACTCGAAATGGTGAGTGTTGGAGCAAGTTTTGAAGAATTGGAGAAAGATCCCCAAAAAGTAGTTGACAATGCGAAAGCATTTGGAGCCAAGTATGTAATGTGTGCATGGGTGCCCCATGAAGACAATACGTGGGGGTTGGAGGAAACCAAACACGCCACCAAGGTGTTCAACCAAGCAGGAAAACTGTTAAAGGAAAACGGACTCGTACTGGCGTATCATCCGCACGGGTATGAATTTAGGCCCTGGGAAGATGGTACACTGTTCGATTACATGGTTCAAAATTCGGTAGACTTCACTTTTGAACTAGATGTCTATTGGGCGTATCACGGAGGGGCCGATCCCTTGGCCTTAATGAAAAAGTATCCCACTAAGTTCACCTTGATGCATTTAAAAGATTTGCAGCATGGCGTCAAAGGAAATGATACCGGACATGAAGATGTTGAGACCAATGTGGTATTGGGGCAAGGGCAAATAGACATCGCAGGAACCGTAGCAGAAGCAGAAAAACTGGGAATAGAATATATGTTCATTGAAGATGAATCTAGCAGTGTTGTTGAACAGGTACCACAAAGTCTAAGCTTTCTAAAGCAATTAAAGGAACCAAAGATCGGAATACAGCTCTACAGTCTTCGAAACCAATTCCCAAAGGATGTACCCGGAACCTTTGCCAAAATAAAGGAATGGGGAATTAAGTATTTAGAGGATGGCAATGACGGTACTTACGGATACCCCATGGATGAATACAAGGCGATGCTAAAAGCCAATGATTTGCAAATGGTGAGTGTGAGCGCCCCTTTTGAGGAGTTGCGAGATGCTCCCGAAACGGTCTTGGCCAGAGCAAAGAATTATGATGCTAAATATGTGGTTTGTTTCTGGATACCGCATAACGGAACCGATTTTACCATGAAAGATACCCAGAAAGCACTGGCTGTTTTTAACAAGGCGGGTGAAGTACTCAAGAGTGGCGGGGTTGAATTGCTTTATCACCCACATGGATATGAGTTTAGAGCGCATGAGGATATGACCTTAATGGATTATATGATTAGGAACTCCCCTAATTTTAATTTTGAAATGGATGTGTATTGGTTTGCATTGCCTGGTGAAGATCCGGTTGCCTGGTTGCAAAAATATCCCAATGAGTTTAAATTAATGCATTTGAAGGATTGCGAAAAAGGAGTAGGAGTAAGTCATACGGGAGAGTCAGATGTAGAAAACAATGTGGTTTTGGGAACTGGGCAAGTAAATATTGCCGGAGTGGTCGCCGAAGCCAAAAAACTGGGAATGGAATATTTGTTCATTGAAGATGAATCTTCCAGGGTTGTAGATCAGGTTCCGAATAGCCTTTTGTTCCTGAAAGGTTTAAAATAAAGCGTTTGTTACTTTTAAAATGTTGTAAAGTGCTTTTCTTAAATTAAGAAGGCGCTTTATGTATTGGTTACCTAAAACCAGTTCAAATGATTAAAAGAGTGTTCGTAGTTATTGGTGCAGTGTGCCTTTTTGTTCGTTGTGGCGAGCAGAAAAAAGGGATGGCCCAAAGCAATACAGATACACTTCCGAATATTATCTGGCTGGTTGCCGAAGATCAATCACCTGAATGGTTTCCCATGTATGGTGATAGTACGATAACCCTTCCCAATCTTGAAATGCTTTCGACAGACGGGGTAGTTTTTGAAAATGCCTATTCGCCCGTACCTGTTTGTGCACCTGCCAGAAGTTCGATTATTACGGGGATGTACCCGACCAGTTTGGGTACACACAATATGCGAACCCATGCCCCTTGGAAAGAGGGTGAAAATGAACCAAGTATTGGCATACCCAGTTACTCGCCCATTGTGCCGGAAGGTGTAAAAATGTTTACAGAGTATTTGCGAGCGAAAGGGTATTATTGTGCCAATGGCCCCAAGGAAGATTATAATTTTGAAAAAACAACGGCTGCATGGGATGAAAGCAGCAATGGGCGGCACTGGCGAAAACGAGCGGAAGGGCAACCTTTTTTCACGGTATTCAATTTTTCGGTCTGTCATGAATCACAAATATGGAAACGAGGAAAAGATTCCCTTTTTGTAGCTCCTGATAAGGTATCGGTACCTCCTTACTTTCCTGATAATGATAGTATTCGTCATGATTTGGCGGTCAACTATAGCAACCTAAAACGTCTTGATGATCAATTGGGAACGGTGTTGAAAGCGTTAAAGGAAGATGGGCTGTATGACAATAGTATCATCTTTTTTTATGGAGATCACGGCGGCCCCTTTCCACGCCATAAAAGGGCATTGTATGAAACCGGGACCAAAGTACCTATGGTCATCAAATTTACCGGTAATCAAGGGGCGGAGGAACGAGATGATCGTTTGATAAGCTTTATCGATTTGGCACCTACGGTGCTCTCGATGGCTTCCATTGAACCCCCAAAAGTAATGCAGGGGGTCGCTCAGTTCGGGAAGTTCGAGGCAGCTAAAAAACCTGTATATACCTTTCACTCGGCCGATCGTTTTGACGAAGTCTATGACCGTTTACGTGCCGTGCGTGGCGGTCGCTACAAATACATTAGGAGTTTTGATACGACCAAGCCGCACGCATTGCCGGTTTCGTATCGAGAACAAATGCCGATGATGCGGAACCTGCGTCTGTTGTTCGAAGAAGGAAAATTAAGCCCAATACAAGCAAGCTGGCTGCAATCGCCAAAACCCTCGGAAGAACTGTATGACCTTGACAAGGACCCCTTTGAATTGGAGAACCTAGCGGGTAGTGCGGCCTTGCAGGATACGCTACAATTTTATCGCAAGCTGCTCAATGAGTGGATGGCCGAAACAACCGATTTGGGAGGCGTACCGGAACAGGAATTACTGATAAGCTGGTTGCCCAATGGAGAACAACCGTTGCTTCCGGCGCTTGAAATGGAAGAAAAAGAGAAAGGAATCAGCCTATTTTGTAAAAAACAGGATGCTACGATTATCTGGAAACAACCGAAAGATGCTGTTTGGACAATCTTTCAAGAACCCCTTCCCAAAAATATCAGTTTCGTAGCCAAGGCCGAACGAATTGGTTATAGGGATAGTGAAGTATTGATCTATGACGGTGAATAGGACTTGAAGAATCCCTTATTCATTTTCAAGGCCGACCCTTTGAAGCACCCCTTTCCAAAATGTATTGAAACTACTTCTTGGGTTTGAGCAAAGGTATACGGTGGTACCGTACTCACGCGCATGTATATTTGAGACTTGACCAATGATTTCTACATCCTGAAATAAAGTAGCAACGTCTTCTCCAAGTTCGTCGTTGATATATATGAGGTGGGTAATTTCAGGCTGAAAATCTTTTGGCGCCCAATACCTAAAACTTTCATTGAAACTCAAAGGTTCAGGGAGCTTATATTTTTTGCCAATGACGGCTACGGCACCAGCTTGCCCATAGTTTTCACAATAAATGGCACCGCGGGTCTTGTTCGGGATTTTCGCATACCCTTTGGCTGTAATAGCGACCAACTCCTCCCAACCCAGCTGATCGGCATAGTCTTGCGGGAGAGAGTGTATACTACCATCCTCGAATCTTCTTCCGAGTAGCAGCCCATAGTTATCTTCCAACTTCTTGAAGTAATTGATCATCCCATCTTGATCATATACGGGAATACCAAAGGGAAGTACGGGAAGCGAAAGCAATACGAGCACCATAGGCAAGGCCCAGCGCAGCCAATTGCGGTGGATGTATTTTTCAATGGCAACGGCCCCGCCGGCAATAAGAACTGGTATGACCCCAATGGTATAATAACTTTTTCCTCTTAGCGCCAATAGTGCTACCACCACGAGTAAGGCGCTCATGGCGATGATGCGATACTTTTTTTGCGTCAACAGATATATAAGTCCGGCCAGCATCACAATACTCGCTGCAAATGGCATGATCAGTTGGTCTAGAAGAAACAATCCTCGATCTACGTTTACCAACTGCTGTGCTTCCAGTTCTGCCATATGATTCAATACGGGAAGCCCTCTTTTGAGTTGCCAAAGAAGGTTTGGAGAGAAAAAAAGAAATCCCAGACCGAGGCCGCCATAGAATTCTTTTTTCCCAAAAATAACACGATGCGCAGAAAACGAAATAGCGATCAGGAGTGCCAGTAGGAGCAAGGCGACCAGGTATTTGTTTAAGAGGGCGAACCCAAATAGCGCCCCGATGACCAACAGGTAATTGTTCTTTTGCGTGTTCAGATACTTGATCACATAATAAAATAGCAAGGTCCAAAGGAACAGATCTATATGTACCGGTTGAAACAAATGAAATGCCCGTAGACTTACCGGCATGATGATCAATACGATTCCGGTGAGCACTTGGGCGTATGATTTGCCTCCTAGTTCCTTCGCAATCAACCCTCCTAACCATACCAGGGCCCCACTTAAAAGGGCCGGAAATAATTTAACTGCAAAAAGGGAAAACCCAAATAGCTCTTGCATCAATCTTGCAATCCAGCCAATTAAAGGGGGCACGGTGGCATATCCAAAATCGGGATGTAGTCCCAGGGCAAAATACAGGAGTTCGTCTCTATGATATTCTAGCTTTCCAAAGAAGAAGAGGTGCAGTAGAACATTGGCTACGGCAAGAAGACCAATTAACAGCGAAGCAGCTCCTATTTTTTTGTTAACGGGCATTGGCTATTGTATCGTTTTTGAGATTACGAGCGGTTCAAGTGCATCAATCAGACGATTTACACGCGCTATTGTTACAATGGGAAAATCACTTGTATTTTATTGGTGAAACCCTATTTCGTCAAGGATGCAATGCGCCGACAAAATAGATAGTTGAACTAACCCCGATCCTTTATCGGGGTCTTGGTTTAATACCTCGCCCCCGGGTCGATTCCTGTTAAGGGTCCAGGGCTTGCCCTGGGGTTTAATGCCATTTATTTGATTGTGCGAACTTCTTTTAAAAATAACACATCGTCATAAGATGCGTAACGGGTAAAATCGGTTGTAACCATATGTCCCGGATAGGGCGCATAGTGATGTCCCGGACTATCGTTCCGCCATACGAGCGCATAACAAATACCGCTATCGGCAATTGCCGGATGTAATACCTTGGTAAACCAAGTTTTGTTCTTGATTTTCTCCAGGCCCGTTTCGGTCAGGGCGAAGGGCATATTTTTCTCTTTTGCAATTTGTTGTAACAAGCGTAAATCTTTTTTTAGATGCCGTTTAAAAAGGGCAGTGGTAAGGTGTTGGTACACATCTATTCCCAGCATATCTACATAGGCATCTCCAGGATAGTATTTTAAAAAATCTTTTTTTAGAAGTAATAAATTCGGGGAATAGCAGTACATCAGATTGTGCACTTTCAAGTCTGTGGTCAATAGTTGAAACGTCTCTTGCCAGAGACGAATAAACTCTTGGGGGCTGCAATGCCCTTTTCCCCACCAAAACCAGCCTCCGTTCATTTCATGAAAGGGCCTAAAGATAATGGGAATTCGTTTTCCCTTTTTGTCTTTTAAACTCCTTAGAAATACCGCCAAATTTGCGAGCCAATCTTGGTATTCGGAATATAGTGCTCCCCCTTTTAAAAGAGATGCCACCGCCGGTGTAGTGTCCCAAGCATTTTTCTTCGATACCGGATTATCGGGATGCCAGCTAAGCGTCACAATTCCCCCTTTTTTATGGATTTTCCGAATTAGTTTCCGCATGGTTTTAAAGGAAACCGAATCGATGCTATGGGAACTTCCTTTTTCTACGTTGCCCAGTTCAAAACCAACAACTGCCGGGTGGTCACCGCAAACGGTTTTGATATCACTCTTGTTTTGAGAACCTGTATTTTTCCATCCGATACCATAGGTCAGGGCCTCTTGATGGCCAAAGGCGTATCCTTTTTTTGCAATTTTGGGCAAACGTTCGAGTAGGGTTTGTACCCTTTTATGGGCTTTTGGGTCAGAGGCAATCGGTTTCTTTTGCATTAGTCGACTCGCTTGAATTGTAACAAACGTACTTCAATGGCTTCTTTTCCTGAAAATGCCAAGGCCTTTAACGTCATAGGATGCCTCCCTTTGTTCAAAGGGATAGTACCCATGTGGAAAGCTTTAAAGGCTTTTACATAGGATTCCCCTCTGGGTACCCGGTCATTTTCCGCACCGATCAACGGTGGGTCATGCGCTTCCCGCAACCTTGTGCCCAACATACTTTTTCCGTGGGTCAGCATAAGCCCTACCCCGGCATTTTCGGCTTTACAAGCATAGTAAAGCGTTACTTCGAAATTCCCTTTTTCCAACACTTCAATGTCCCAACTGATCGAATCTTTGATGCTTTTCCAATGGGTAAAATAACTATCGTTGGGCCATCGATTGCTTCGCTTTATGTTCCCATACGGAATACCGTCACGTGCCGGTAACTGGGTATAGGTGGCCTCGGGATGCCCTAACGTAAAAGCCCGGGTATCACTTTCTGCCGAGAGCGGGTTCATACTGGCGAGCCATGCTGTTTTTGCCCGTTTCAAGGAATCGGTCATTTTAGGTACATGTTCTGATACATCGGTCTGTTGGCCGCGTTCCTTGAAAATGTGATACAAACGATTTTCATGGTCTAACCTATACTGCTGGGAACGCACACTCGTTTTTCCGTTCCAATGGTTGAAGAGCAACCGGGGAGGCCAGTTTTTAGCAGTCCCGTTGATCAAAGGGTGCAGACTTTTTCCATCTATCGGCTTATTGGTTTTTGGATCCAATGAAACCAGTTCGGATAAGGTGGGTAGCAGATCGATGGACGATGCGATTTGGGAAACGCTCTTTCCGGCCGGTATAACGCCTTTCCATTGGATAAAAAAAGGACTTCGTACGCCACCCTCATCGGTAGCTCCTTTCTTTCCGCGCATGCCACCATTGTAACGCCAGCCGTTGGGACCATTATCCGAAAGAAACACGACAATAGTGTTCTCTTCCAGGGCCAACTCTTTTAGCTTGTTCGTGATACGCCCCACATTGGTATCGATGTTTTCCACCATAGCCAAGGCAGCCTTGGTAAAATTGATATCCTCTTCTTCTTCCCCTTCATAGGTGCTTTCCAGATCAACATCTTTAAAACGATTCCAATACTCGTCTGGTACTTGCATGGGGCTATGCGGGGTATTGTAGGGAAGGTACAAAAAGAAGGGGTCCTCTTGGTGTTTTTCAATGAAGGCCAACCCTTTGTCTGTAAGGTCATCCGGTAGAAAGCCTTTTCCTTTGACTAGGCGACCATTGTGTTCGAGCATGGGACTAAAATAATTGCCCCAATGCCCAGAGGCAAAACCATAAAAATCATCAAAACCTCTTGAATTGGGATGATAGGGCGGTTGCATTCCACTATGCCATTTTCCATAGGCAGCGGTGCGATATCCTTCTCTTTTTAAGAGATCGGCCAAGGTGGTCTCATCTGTATTTATACGCTCTCCACCAGCAGAAGTCTCGTAGACACCAGTGCGAAGAAAATAACGCCCCGTTAAAAGTTCTGCTCGGGTAGGGGAACAAACCGGTTGCACATAGAAATTTTCAAAAGAGACTCCCTGCGCTGCGAGCGCGTCAACGTTTGGGGTCTGTAAGTTCTTGTTGCCATTCCTGCTTAAATCTCCCCAGCCTTGATCGTCGGTAACAATCAATACAATGTTGGGACGCCGTTCTTTATCAATAGATACGGGTGGTGGTTGTTTTGTAGCTTCTTTGCAGGCGTTTACAAGCAACAAAAGAAATAAGAAAGTACAAAAAAGTGCGCGTTGTTTCATTCGTTTTGTTTGCTTAGCGAAAAAGGAGTATCTATCGGTAAAACACCTCGTTCTTTGTTAGGGTATTCACCCATTTCAAAAATAAGGGACCCTCCTTGCCAAAGGGTCTCATGGGAAATGTAATTTTTGGTATATGTTTCCCCATTGAGCATTGCATCTTGAATGTATACATGCTTCTGAAGGTTGTTCTTGTTTTGAATGTGAAAGGTACTACCATTCTCCAGCTGTAATGTTACTTCATCAAAGAGGGGGGATCCAAATACATATTGATTGGTTGCAGAAGTTACCGGGTACATACCCAAGGCCGAAAACACATACCAAGCAGAGGTTTGACCATTGTCTTCATCCCCGCAAAGTCCGTCTGGAGTGGGTAAATACAATTTATCCATCACTTCCCGAACCCGCTTTTGGGCTTTCCATGGCTGTCCCGAATAGTTGTAAAGGTAAATAGCGTGCTGAATGGGTTGATTGCCATGTGCATATTGCCCCATACCGGCTATGAGCATTTCGGTGATTTCATGTATTTGAAAACCGTAGTAACTAAAATCAAAATTGGGTTTGGTGGTAAAGACGGCGTCTAATTTTTCATTAAAGGCTTCCTTGCCGCCCATAAGGTTGATCAAACCTTCAATATCTTGAAATACCGACCAGGTATAGTGCCAAGCATTGCCTTCGGTAAAAGCATCGCCCCATTTTACCGGGTTAAAGGGTTCTTGAAAACGACCATCTTTGTTTTTTCCGCGCATAAAATTGGTACTTGGGTCAAACAACTTTTTATAGTTGGTAGCGCGTTCCCTAAACAAGAAAGTCTCTTTTTGCGGACGTTCAAGGGTGGTGGCGAGTTGATAAATACAGAAGTCATCGAACGAATACTCCAGGGAACGGGCGGCGTTCTCGTTGATACCCACATCATAGGGCACATACCCCAGGGTATTATAGTAAGAAACACCCAAGCGCCCCACCGAGGGTAATGGCCCTTCGTTTTTCGTGTTTTTAAGAATGGCCTCATAGAGGGTTTCAATATCGTAACCACGAATTCCCTTAACATAGGAATCTGCAATGATTGCTGCGGAGTTTGATCCAATCATCACGGAACGGTGCCCAGGACTTGCCCATTCGGGAAGCCAACCACTTTCTTTATAGGTATTCACCAGGCCTTTCATCATTTGTTCGTTCATATCTGGATACACCAAAGTGAACAATGGGAATACCGCTCTAAACGTATCCCAAAAACCGTTATCGGTAAACAAATATCCCTTTTCAATCTTCCCATTGTAGGGGCTGTAATGAACGAGCTGTTCTTCGGCGTTCAGCTCGTAAAACTTCCGCGGAAAAAGCAGGCAGCGGTAGAGCGCGGTATAGAAATTTTGACGCTCTTTTAAAGATCCTCCCTTTACCTGTATGCGATTCATCCAGGTATTCCAACTGGTTTTTCCTTGGTCCTTGATATGCTCAAAGTCGGTATTTCCGATTTCACGATCCAAATTTAGTTTTGCTTGATCTAGGCTGATAAAGGAAGAGGCCGTTTTTAGTTGAACCTGTTCTTTTTCGTCGGTCTGAAAGCGTACGATCGCAAGAATATGGGTGCCGGTCGCCTCAGTTGTGGCATTCATTAATCGTATATGGTCATCATACCATTCAACACTTTCAATGGGTTTATCCAATTCGATTACAAAGTAGTTGCGAAAATTATCCGGTACCCCGCCATGATTGTATTGGCTATAGCCCGTAATAGTATTCCCGTCTACCTTTATATGGGATCCCATATTAAAGGCATCGATCACCAAATGCGCGTCTTTCGCTTCGGGGTAGGTGAAACGAAAACGCGCTGCACGTTCCGTAGGGGTAACCTCGGCCCAGATATCATAGTCCGCGGCATATACTTTATAGTAATGCGGTTGCGAGGTTTCTACCTTATGACTAAAATATGACTTTCTTTTTTCTTCTGTTGTTTCACTTTTTCCAGTACGGGGCATTAGGGAAAAAGTACCATAATCGTTTAGCCAAGGAGACGCCTGATGGGTTTGTTTAATGGCATTAAAGGTAGGTGAATCGTAGGCATACGTCCAACCATCTTTGTTTTCTGCCGTTTGCGGAGTCCAGAAATTCATTCCCCAAGGCAGGGCAATGGCGGGATAGGTATTTCCATTAGAGAGGTCAAAGGCAGAGTCAGATCCTACCAGCGGATTTACATAGGTTACAGGGTCCTGGGCGGTGGACACTTGAAAACAAAGTAGTAATAAAAAACCTAGTAACAATTTGTACATCTAACTTATATTTCAATTCCTTTCTGTGAGAACGTGAACCCGCCATTTTTAATAACTTCTGCAAACCACAAGGCAGATTTTTTAGGGGTACGTTCCAAGGTGTCATAATTCACATAATGAATTCCAAAACGTTTTGAATACCCCAGTGCCCATTCAAAATTATCCATGAAAGACCATACGAAATATCCCTTTAAATTAACACCATTTTCGATGGCTTTGTGGCAAGCTGCCAAATAGCTTTCGATGTATTCTTGGCGTACGGTATCGTTTACGTTCCCATTTATCAATTGATCATCCAAAGCACATCCATTCTCGGTGATATACAGCGGTGGGTTGTCATATCTATTGCTAATCCATTCGATTAGTTTTCGGCATCCCCACGGTAAAATGGCCCAATTCATAGTAGTCAATTTCCAAGAGGGGTCTGCGGTCAGTTGTACATACTGGTCTTCGAAAATACCGCCATTGCCGTACACCTCATTTTTTACATCGGCATTTGGGTCTACGTCAGCGGCATAAAGACCCGTATAGTGGTTCAAGCCAAAAAAATCAGAAGAACCCTTGATCATGGCAGTATCTTCTTCGGTGAATTTGGGCAAGCGATCACCGACCCGATCCTTCATTACCTGGGGATAATCACCGAAGTAAATGGGGTCTGCGAACCAGCCGAGGAAAAACTCCAAAGAACGTTGGGCGGCCTCGGTATCAACGGTAGAATCTGTTAAAGGCTCTCGCCAATCACAGTTGTTGGTAATTCCTATTTGCCCTGCTTGAGTAGGTTGGTATTTGGTGCGATAAAGCTGTACCGCTTTCCCATGAGCTCTTAACAATTGGTGGGCCACTTGGTAGGGCTCGTTTTTTGATTTTCTACCGGGGGCAAATACCCCTTGGCTGTACCCCAGTATGGAGACGACCCAAGGTTCGTTCAAGGTGATCCAGTGTTTTACGCGATCACCGAAATGCTCAAAACAGATACCTGCGTAGGCAGCAAACCAATTTGCAATTTCAGGGTTCAACCAGCCATCTTTCTCGGTGTGCAGGGCCAAGGGCAAATCCCAGTGGTACAAGGTGACCCATGGAGTAATCCCATATTTTAACAGCTCATCGATGAGATTGCTATAAAATTCGATCCCCTTCACATTGACTTTTCCTTGCCCGTCGGGTTGTATGCGACTCCAAGAAATGGAAAAGCGATATGCTTTAAGGCCCATATCGGCCATTAGCTTTACATCTTCCTTATATCGATGGTAATGGTCACAAGCAATATCGGCGTTCTCATTGTTTTTGGTTCTTCCGGGGGTATGCGCATGTGCGTCCCAAATACTCCATGCACGGCCATCCTCTAGCGCAGCACCTTCTATTTGATGACTTGAGGTTGCGGAACCCCAGATAAAGTCCGCAGGAAATTTCAACATGGTCTATATGCGTTTAGATTTGTATTTAAAGAACATAAAAGTCCTTAAAATTATGCACAAAGCCTATCAAAATAGTGACAAATTCAAATACGAATTTGAAAGGATTTGAATTTATCCAACAAAAAAAAAGACCTATATTACCATATTAAATCAAACCACTACCGATGACAACCCACCGCTGGCTTAAACCTTTGTGTTTGGCCTATGCAGTATGTTTCTGCCTTATGGCCTGCACCGAAAAAGAAGCACAAAAGAAGTACATCCTTGAAGGGGATATGATAAAATGGCAACCGGTGACCCTTACTTTTGATGGCCCCCAAATGTCCGAAAACGATAGCCTTAACCCGTTTTTGGATTATAGTCTTCTAGTGCGCTTTTATAACGAAGCAGATACCATTCCAGTGTACGGATATTTCGCCGCCGACGGGAATGCTGCGAATACCGCTGCCGTTTCAGGAAACAAATGGCAGGCGAAATTCAGCCCGCCCAATGCCGGGGAGTGGCGATTTGAAGCACAGCTTTTAAAAGGTGAAGGAATTGCAGTGAATAGTAGTAAGGATCCTGAAAATACCAATTCCCTATGGAAAACAAATGGAGATTTTAGTATCGCTCCCGTTGATTCACTTGCCCAGGGTTTTTATAAAACGGGAAAGCTCGCCTATGTTGGGAAACATTATTTGGAAGCATCCGAAACGGGAACCCCTTTTCTTAAAAATGGGGTAGGGAGCCCTGAGAATTTTTTAGGTTATTTCGAATTTGACGGGACATTTGACAATGGAGGAGCAGGAACGCCTACATTGTATAATGGTTTACACGAATACCCGACCCATAGGAACGATTGGCGTCCTGGGGATCCTACCTGGGGCGATGGCAAAGGCAAGTCGATTATAGGCGCTTTGAATTATATGGCGGCAAAAGAGATGAACAGTCTGTATTTTCTGGTAATGAATGAACATGGCGATGGTGACGATGTTTGGCCTTGGACGGCGCCCGATGTTCAAGATCGATACGATGTCAGTAAATTGGCCCAGTGGGAAATGGTGTTTACCCATATGGATAGCCTGGGTATCGCAATGAACATGTTTACCCAAGAAACGGAGAATGATACCCTATTGAATAAAGGGGAACTTGGGACAGAAAGAAAGCTTTATTACAAAGAGCTGGTAGCCCGTTTTGGACATCATCTGGGAATTGTATGGAACCTAGGTGAAGAAACCAATCGAACCGCCAACCAACTAAAAAACTATGCTTCGTACATACGTCAAATAGACCCTTATGATCACCCCATAGCGGTACACAATCATGTGCGGGTTACCGGCAAACGCATGGAAGGTAGGCCGCTTGATCCTATAAAAGAAACCTTGCGTCCCATGTTGGGATACAACAACTTTGAAGTGCCCTCCGTTCAAATGTTCGATACTACGGAGGTTCATACCGAAATTCGGAAATGGCGTGATCTTTCCTCAAAAAAGAAACGGCCATGGGTCGTTTATTTGGATGAAATAGGACATTGGGATATTGGTGTAACAACCGATACAGCTGCTAATAACAACTACGATATGGTTATGCGAAGCAGCCTCTGGGGAAGTCTTATGAGTGGGGGAGCAGGTACTTCATGGTATTTTGGTGGACTCGATACTCCGAACAATGATATGGCCGCCGAAGATTTTAGAACCAGAGATCAATGGTGGAGCATAAGCAATAATGCGCGCTCGTTTTTTCAAAATCATTTACCGTTTTGGGAAATGCGAGGGCATGATGAATTGCTAAGTAATAAAAAGGCATTTTGTTTCGCCAAAAAGGATGAAATCTACGTAGTGTATCTTCCAAAAAAGGAAACCACTGACCTTAAAATAGGAGATGGAGCCTTTACCATCGCATTTTACGATCCCAAGGGTGGTGGTAAATTGTATGATATGCGCAATGGCGGTTGGGAGATTACGAAACCCAATAGTGTTAAGCTCTCGGCACTTGATGGCAAGGATGATATGGATTGGGTCATCGTCATAAAAAGAAATTAGGTCCATTCCGCTATATTCGTAGTTGCTTGCCGTATGCTCTTTTTATAGTAACAAATAGAAGCTTAAAGTTAATCTATGCGATATCTATCCATTTTGTTTTGTACATTTTTATTGATTTCCTGTAAAGAAAAAAAGGAACCCTTAGCTCCTGTATTCCCTTCGACCGAATGGGTCGAAAAAACGCCGGAAGCGTTAGGGGTAAACGGTGAGAAATTGCAAGTTGCCCTAGATTACTTGGCATCTGAGTCTGGTGAAGACGGCCTTGAAGAAGTTTTTATAGTGCGTAACGGTTACGTTATTTATAAAGGGGACAGTATCTACAAACAACATAATATTTATTCTTCCAGCAAATCTTTTACCAGTACTGTTTTAGGCATTCTAACGGATAAGGGGCTGGTTAGCGAAAATACCTATGCCAAAGAGATTGATACTGCTTTATCCCATCTGTATCCCCAGGCACAGCTAAAGCACTTTTCCAGTATGACATCTGGTTACAGCGGAAAGGGTGTAAGCCGCTGGAACGAGCCCAGTGAGGATTGGTCATGGACACCCTATGCAATTGATTCGGCACTGTTCGCACCAGGAAGGGAGTATGCTTATTGGGATGAGGCCCAAATGATGTTCGGGCGTTTGTTGACCCTTAAAACGGGAAAAACGCTTAAGGCCATTTTTGACGATCAAATTGGTGATGCTATTGGCATTGGTGCATACGAATGGGGAACTGAACAGGCTCTTGATGGATTGCCGATCAATAATGGTTGCACGGGGGTGATGATCAATGCCGAACAATTGGCACGATTCGGACTGTTTTACTTGAATCAAGGTAATTGGAACGGCAAGCAGTTGCTTTCAAAAGAATGGGTGCAAAAAGCCACTTCAAATCAGGTATTTACTGATAAGGTGGCAGATACTGATCGAAAAAAGGTAGATGGTCGCGGATGTTACGGATATAATTGGTGGGTAAATGGTAAAATGCCAACTGGTAAGATGCATATGCCCGATGCGCCCAAATCGCTCTACTATGCTAGTGGTTTGCATAATAATATGTGTTTTGTAATTCCTGAATGGAATATGGTTTTTGTGCGAAGAGGGGAAGATGGAAACCCTGAAAAAGGAAAGCCATTTGTATACAACGAGTTTTTTAAAAGGGTAGCTTTGGCTATTGAAGAATAGGTGTTACCTCAAAAGGAAGTGGTAGCGGTTTAAAAATCAAATTAAGACATCAAATGAGAAAGTGCTTCTTTTTTTTAATAGGCTGTATTATTATTTCTTGCAAGGAGATTCCTTCGGAGAAAGAGAATCCGGATACCCCAACGGTCGGGGGAGAAGTTTTGGATACGCTTATAATCGTCTCAAAGCCTGAAAAAACTTTTAGATCTTTTGAAGGTTTGGCCGATACCACCTTTGTTCGTTTGGCCGATTTCAGCGATGGTTTTTCCTATGACATGCGCTATGCGACCGATAATAATTTTTTAAAGGAGCAGGTATATGATTGTGCCGAGTGTTATACAAGGGTAAAAACGGCGAAGGTCTTGATAGAAGCAAACAAAACCTTTAAAGAAAAAGGGGTTCGGATTAAGTTTTTTGATTGTTACCGCCCCAATTCGGTACAGTACAAAATGTGGAAGATCGTTCCGAATCCGCAGTATGTTGCCAACCCGAAAAAGGGGTCTATCCATAACAAGGGAGGTGCTGTGGATATTACCTTGGAAACCCTAGATGGCGAAGAACTCGACATGGGAACCGATTTTGATTTTTTCGGAAAAAGGGCCTATCATGATATGACCGAACTGCCTCAGGAAATTTTAGATAATCGAATCTTGTTAAAAGAGACGATGGAACAACACGGTTTTTGGTCGGTACGTACCGAATGGTGGCATTATAATTACGGAAAAGCGTCGAATGAAAAAGTGGCAAATTTTAAATGGCCTTGTGATGAGGAGGACTGAAAGCAGCCATAAACGAATTGTACAGTGGCAGACACCACTACGCATCTTGTTGCTGGTTGCAATACTGGTATCTTGCAAAGAAAAGCCTACTGATGGGGTGGAAACCCAAGCCAAACCGAATGTACTGTTTATTGCCGTTGACGATTTAAACGATTGGGTCGGTTGCCTTCAAGGGCATCCTCAGGTACAAACGCCGAACATTGATCGTTTGGCCGCTTCGGGTACTTTGTTTACCAATGCACATGCACAATCCCCCATATGCAATCCGTCGAGAACTTCGGTTTTAACGGGTCTACGGCCTTCGACTACAGGAATTTATGGTTTGTCACCTTGGATTCGTGAGGTACCTGATTTGCAGGAGGTGGTGACCCTTCCTCAATATTTTTCCCAACATGGGTACGAAACTTTTTCTGCAGGTAAGCTATACCATGGCGGGTACGGTCGTGATAAAAGCGATACGGAATTCGATAGCATTGGCCCTCGAGCGGGAGTGAAAACGTCGCCTCCCTCAAAATTAGCTGGGGAAACCCCAGGGGGGAACAACCCATGGGTCGATTGGGGAAGTTTTCCACTTGAGGATTCGGAAATGCAAGATTGGGAAGTGGCCTCCTGGGCAGTAGAGGTCTTAAAAAGTAAACCCCAGGCTCCCTATTTTCTTTCGGTTGGGTTTTTTCTGCCTCACGTGCCCTTGTATGCCCCTTTGTCCTATTTTGAAAAATATCCAGAAGAAACGCTTGTACTTCCTCCGATGTTGGAAAACGATCGGGATGATACGCCCCGCGCTTCGTGGTACAATCACTGGGACGTGCCCGAACCTCGATGGCAATGGTTCAAGGAACAGCGGCAGGACACCGCTTTCGTGCGGTCCTACTTGGCGGCGATTAGTTTTATGGATACCCAGGTAGGGCGCGTTCTTGATGCCTTGGAAGAAAATGGGCAGGCCGAAAATACCATTATAGTCTTGTGGTCCGATCACGGTTTTCATTTGGGCGAAAAAGGAATTTCAGGGAAGAACACCCTCTGGGAACGTTCCACTAGAGTACCGTTGATTTTCGCAGGGAAGGGGGTAAGCACGAATCAGAAGAGTGCGGAACCGGTAGAATTATTAGATATTTTTCCTACCTTAAATGCGCTTTGTGGACTGCCGGAAAAGTCGAATTTGGAGGGGCATAGTTTAGAACGGCAATTAGAAGATCCTGCCACTCGAAGACCCTGGCCGGCCATCACAACAAACAATCAAGGGAATCATGCCATTCGTACCAACGACTGGCGCTATATTCGATACGCAGATGGCAGTGAAGAATTATATCATACAGAAGTAGATCCCCATGAATGGACCAATCTTATTGGCAATCCCGCATATAGGACAATGGTAGATAGTTTACAGCAATGGTTGCCCAAACAAGACCACCCACCCTATGTAGGGAACTACCAACGGGTTTTGGAATACAAAGAAGGACGCCCCATTTGGCAAGGAAAGCCTATACGGCCCAACGATGGTATTCCTGGATTTTGACTTGAACGAACATATATTTGAAAATGAAGATACCCATACTCGTTTCGCTTTTTTTGATGCTTATGGTAACTACCAAAGGTATATCACAAGATGCACAAATTCCCTTATGGCCTAAGGACAAGATTCCCAATAGAATCAGTACCGATGAACAGGAAGTGCGTAAGATAGAAGATATCCTGATCGTTTCAAACGTACAAGAACCCAGCATAGAAGTGTATTTACCTTCCAAATCGAATGCCACGGGGCAGGCAATGCTTATTTTTCCTGGAGGTGGCTACGGGATATTAGCATATGATTGGGAAGGTAGTGATATTGCTAAATTTTTAAATGGCAAAGGCATTGCAGGAATTGTTGTCAAATACCGTCTTCCTTCGGATACCTCACAAAAAGAGAAACAATATGTCCCCTTGATAGATGCCCAACGGGCACTTCGCTTGGTCAGGGGAATGGCAAAGGAATTCGACATACAGCAGCATAAAATCGGGATTATTGGTTTTTCCGCTGGCGGTCACCTTGCCGCATCCTTGGGAACCCATTACGATGCTCCGCTATACAAACCGCAAGATACCTTTGACGCACTGAGCGCCAAACCCGATTTTATGGCTTTGGGGTACCCTGTTATCACCTTTGGGGAACCAAGTACGCATAGGGGATCCCAAGTTAATCTGTTAGGAGAAGAACCAAACGCCGACTTGGTCACGTACTTTTCGATCGAAAAACAGGTAACCAAAGATACCCCGGCAACATTTTTGTTTCATGCGACCGATGATGAGGCGGTGCCCGTTGAAAACAGCTTGCTTTTTTTTAAGGCACTCAAAGCGAAAGGTGTCTCGACCACAATGCACATTTATCCTGAAGGTGGCCATGGGTTTTCACTTGCTACCAAAAATGAACACCTTAGAGGGTGGACGGAGCGGATGTTCGAATGGATCAACAGTTTAAAGTAGTATCGTACAACCTAAGAGTAAATATGACGGTTTAACATGAAAATGGATGATATCATTTATTTTTTTGCCTAATTTTAAAGGAAATCTTAGGTCATGGATGCGCTACAACTTTTCTTTGAAGAATCTCACCAGCTTTCGCAGCGTGACCTAGGGTATCTGGTTGACCATTTTGAAAAGGTTTCGGTACCCAAGGGAACGGTTCTTTTTGAGCAAGGGGCCATTGTAGATGCTGTTTATTTTGTTGGTGAAGGGGTTTTACATCACTATAATTACAACGAGGAAGGGCAAAAAGTAACCCTTGACTTGCATGAAGGCCCTTGCTTTTGTACCAATTTAGAAAGTTTTTCGGAGCGGAAAATATGCCAGGATTCATGTGTTGCCCTTACCGATTGTACCCTTTACATACTTCAAAAAGCAAAATACGATACGCTGGTAAATACCAATGTCAAATGGAGCAATTTTGCAAAAGATATTATTGCAAAGACTTTAATGAAGATGTTAAATCAGTTAAAGGCAGTTTCCAACAAATCTATTGAGCAACGCTATCTTGAACTATTGAAAAATAATCCGTTGATCGTCCAAAATGCTTCGATTGCTATGATTGCTTCTTATTTGGGTACTTCGCGAGAAACGTTGCATCGCATTCGTAGAAGGAATATATTGGTTTAGCGATTCATTTGATTGCCCGTTTTTGATTCGAAATTCGATTTCTTAAAATTTTGTTAGTGTGTCATTTGACACAATTGTTGGTTTGAAAATTCAGGAACTTTCATCTTGAAAAAGACATGGAGTCTTTGAAACTTCAACTATTAAAACCAACAGTATGAAAGCAGCAATTTTTGTCGGGACCTTTTTTTTATCGGTCACGTTAATGAGCCAAACGGCAAATTCAGAAAAGAGTTATACAAAAGAAATCGAATCAACCGCTTCTGTCGAGGATACATGGCAGTTACTTTCAGATGTTTCGATGTGGAAACAATGGGATAGTCACATCATAGATGCACGCCTAAATGGTGAGTTTATAGACAAAGCACAGGGTAGTTTGGTAACGATTAATGCGAAAGTGGTGAACTTCTATATCGTAGACTGGGAGGAAAAGAAAAGCTATATCCTTCGCCACAAGCTATCCTCGGGTACCTTCTTTTCAAAACGTTCTGTAGAGGCTACCGAAACTGGCAGTAAAATTGTGGTTGAAGTATGGTGCAATGGCCTTTCAAAGAAGAATTTTAAAAAATATATGGGAGATGACTATGCTTCCGTTTTACAAGAAGAACTCCTCAAGATAAGACAGCTTCTTGAAAGCTAGTTGCATCTTAATACCCTATCAAAGTTAAAATGAATAAAATTGGAAAAGGCGATGGTTGGTACTGATCGCCTTCTTCCATTTTAGGATTTACAAAAGGGGAACTACCCATTAAAATTTCAAGTTTTCATTTTTGTCCCATAACCCCCAGTAGGCGCCTACATCTCCTTCGTCGCCTGTTTTCCAGGACTCGTCGAACGAGGAAAAGTAAAAGATCTCGATATTTTCCTTGGCTCCCCATACTTGTGTATTGATAAAGTATTTCATCGCATTCTCTTTGGACGCGAACGAACCCTTGAAACTACCTCCTTCGCTTGGCCACCCTGTTTCGGTTATGATCACTTTTTTACCATGACCGGCGGCTTTGGCCTGACCGTGCATGGCTTGCATATGGTTTAAGGAATGTTCTATAGGGCACCCTTCCCAGAAAGGATAACAATTTGAAAGCACTACATCGCAAGCTTCTGTAATATTTGGGCGTTGGGTGAACTCATAATAGGCGTCAACGTAGCCAACGGTTACCTCTGGCAAAGCTTCTTTTACCCTACGTATGTACGCCAATAGTTGTTCTTCTGTGAGATCTCCGCGATACATCACCTCGTTACCGACCGCGGCAATGTCAACGTTTCCTTCTTTGCCAAGGGTGATGAGACCCTCGATCTCTTGTTCGTTTAGTTCCAAATCATGCCCTAGCCAAGCACCTACCATCGTTTTTAGACCATTTTCCTTGGCAACCCTGGGTATGTGCTCGTTTCCCTCTATACAGGAAAAAGACCGAATCCATTTCGTGTAGGGTCTTAGAATTTCAATTCTTCTTCTTACCTGGGTCTCGGTAATAATATCACCCGGACCTTGGCCGTCTTCATACATGCTAAAGCAGATACCATGCATGCCGCTCTTAAGCGTATCTCTCCATAATTGTTCTAATTTCTCATTGGAATATTCCTTAAAATCAACCCCGGCATAGGAGTTGTAATTAGTATCCGGTAAGGAAAAATGATGGTCTTTTCTGTATGACATAGTTCGTAGTTCTCTTCTATTCCGTTAGCGGAAATAGTATTATTCGTATTTAAAGTTTTCATCGGCATCCCAAAGTCCCCAAGAAGTACCTGCCCATCCTTCTGAGTGAATTTTCCAGGACTCGTCAAAGGAGGAGAAGTAAAACAGATCTACTTTCTCCTGTGCTGCCCATTGTTGTATTTTTATATAATATTTCATCACATTTTCCTTTGAAGGCACCGCTACGTCTACAACATCACCTTTACTTGGCCATCCGGTCTCTGTAATAATCACTTTTTTACCAAGGGCCACATCACTGGTTTTACGATACATTTCCTGCAAATACAAACCTGCAGTGCGGATATCGGAGCCTTCCCAAAAAGGATAACAGTTCGCGAGAATAATGTCACATTCAGCAGTTAGCGCCGGCCTATTCATGAATTCATAATAGGCATCAACATATCCCACAGGAATATAGTTTGCTTCTTTTTTAACACGTCGTATGTAGTCGATGATGATCGTTTCGCTCAGTTCACCCCGGTAGAGTACTTCGTTCCCTACAGCGGCAATATCTACCGATCCTTCTTTGATTAGCTTGATCAATGCATTGATTTCCAATTCATTTTCCTCCGTTTCGTTGCTTAACCAGGCTCCTATCATGGTGTTAAAGCCCATTTCTTTTGCAATGGCCGGAATTTTTTCATGCCCGTTGGTACAAGAGAAAACACGTATCCATTTTGTATGTGGTTTCAAGACCAATAACCGTTTTCGTATTTGCTCCTCGGTAATCGTATCTCCGGGACGCTGGCCCGGTGTAAAGGCGCTAAAACAAAGGCCTGACATTCCTGCTTTGAATACAGTCGAAAATTCGTTTTGCAATGCTTCTGAAGACATTGGGGTAAAATCGACCTTTGAATTGAAATAGTCAGGAAATTTTTCTTTTAACTCTTGTTCGGAAAGGCCAGCCATATTTATTTGGGAAAGCAATTTCATTTTCGCATAGCCAGAAGGTTTCTCTCCCTTTCTTTTTTCCAATGCCGCGCGAATTTCACCTGCGCGTTGTTCCGTTACATCATAATTGCGCATCACGATCATTGCAATGACCGTTCCTATTATAGGAATTCCCGAAAAAGCCAATCGCAGCCCTTCAACAGCACCATCCGGTTGAATGGCGGAACCTGAATCAAAGCCTACCGTAGTCATGATAACACCACTTAGGCCTCCCGCTATTGCAAAACCAAATTTTACCATCAGCCAATAAATAGCCCCGAACGTACCTTCCCTTCTAAGACCCGTATTCAGTTCATCCAAATCAATAACATCTGCGGTCATGGACATCATCAATACAAAAAGACTCCCAATACCAAAGGAGAAAAATGGCAAGGCAAATATGAACATATAGGGCTTGCCTGGAATGAAGAGGAACCAAAGCATGATGTACCCAATAATCGATATGCCCTGTGATACAAGAAAAGCCTTCTTTTTACCCATTTTTTTCGACATTCTCGTAACGATGGGTATTACGAAAAAAGTAGTTCCCAAGGCTCCTAAACATCCAAAAAGTGTGGGCCAAACACCTGCAGCTCCCGCGTCACCCTCAAATAGATGATATACAATGATAAAGAACGAAAACGATGCAATTGTCATAAAGGCATTGTAGACCAAGAATGTGGCAATACATAGTTGACGAAATGATTTCATGGTAAAGGCACTGGCAAAACCAGCTCCTATTTCTTTCAGACTATTTCCTATGTATTTTAATTTAAGGGGCGAATAATCTTCATTTACAGTAGATTTACTTTTAATAAATATACCGGGTACAATAGCGCAGAGGGCAAAAATAACCCCAACCCAAACGGCAAGTGACCGCGTAGCGACTTCAGCAGATTCAAACCATTCAGGATCGTACATGATTATCCAAAACCAAGGCGCAATTACCCATGCCCATTGCCCGATCCACTGGGCAGTTGCCATAATACTTGTACGTTCATGAAAATCATTGCTCATTTCATACCCCATGGCTACATAAGGCACACTAAAAATGGTAATCCCTAGGTAAAATATAAATGACCAAATCATGAAATAGGCGAAGTTATAATCAACTCCGGCGTCTTTATAAAGTTGCCACATCATTATAAATGCAGCGCCCAAGATGATACCGCCAAGAATCACATAAGGTCGTCGTCTTCCCCATCTAGATTTTGTATTATCCGAAATATATCCCATAATGGGATCGGTAAACGAATCGAACAATCTTGGGAAAAAATAGATGACGCCCCACATCCAACCAGGAAAACCTAAGTCTTGCACTAAAACTACCATGAAAATTCCCAAGGCTGCAGGAAACATTTGGTTGGCAAGCATACCGATACCGAAAGCAACCTTTTGGCCCATAGGGACTTTATCATTTGAAAGTGTTTTTTCTTGACTCATAGTTCTCTGTTTTAGTTGTTGGTATTCTGCATTCGTTGTATGCTATTGCTTTAGTATGATTGTTTGGATGGCCTGGGCGCTTATGGCTAATTCGGCACTCTTTTCACCTAAGGAAAGCTTCAAATTTTTGCTATCCTCATTTTGGTTAAAGACCACTATTGCAATAGATCCGTCCGGATTTTCGCAGGCCGTCACCAGTAATGAATCATCCGTTTTGGTGAATCCTATTCTTTTGGATTCAGGGCGGATGAACCTGCTAAAGTGTGTCATCACATAATAAAGAGGAGTAAAGTACACTTCGTCATTTTCCGGATCAACAATGACGGGTGCCACGCACCAATTTTTAAACCAATTGGGACCGCCCTGTTTGTTAAGAACCATGTTCCAATCGATCCAACCGTCTACCCAGTTATTTAAACAGCCTATCATATCACGTGCATATCGGTTTACAGGTGCGTATTTGGGGTGCAGGTGTTTGTCTTTTTCAGGAGCCCAGTCCCAACCCCAGTCCGTTGCCTCTTTTTTCCAATACCATGCATCGTCTTTCCATTTGGGTATTTCTGCATCCACACAAGCCTCTGTTTGTATCAGGTACTTGTTTGGCGCTTTGTTGTGTGCGTATTGCAATGCTTCTGGGAAAATGTCATAGGTACTTGCATACCAATGTATGGCCGTACCATCGTAGTACTTTGCGGTAGACGAATCCTTATACATGGCATCTACCCATTCGGTGAGGTGCTCGCGATTTTGATCATAGCCCAATATTTTGACATCATGCCCATCTGCTTCCAACCTAGGTCCAAGGTAATTTTGAACAAAATGGGTCATGGTTTCGGCATCGAAATGCATGCTCTCCCAATTGTTGTCGTTTCCCAAAGGCTCATTTTCAACTGTGAATCCCCAAATATCAATACCTTCTTTTTTGTAAGCATCTATGTATTTGGAAAAGAACAAGGCCCAGGTATCATTGTATTTCGGTAAAAGTTTTCCGCCTCGCCAATCGTTGTTATCTTTCATCCATGGAGGCGCGGTCCATGGGGAAGAAAGTATTTTAAACCCGTCCTTTGATAGGGCCATCGCTTCTTTTATCATTGGAATGATGTCGTCTCGATCTTCTTCAATAGAGAAGTTTTTCAATTCGATGTCATCGGCTACTGGCGCATAGGAATAGTTGCTTAGTGAAAAGTCGCATGAATTCATATGTGTTCGGGTTAAGGAGTATCGTGCACCTTCCTCACCGAAATAGGCGTTTAATATATGTGCTCTGTTCTCTTTGCCTAATTCGTTCAACAAAGAGGCGGATGCTTCTGTAAAAGAGCCCCCGAAACCGGTGATGGTTTGAAATTTTTCATCTGGCATCACTACGATTTCTACCACTTCGTTGCCCTTTGGAAATTCGGTGATTTGTTTCAACTTGTTTCCGCTTGCCGAAGTTTCGTAGACTTCGAAACTCAATGTCTCTTGTTTTTCATCGCAACTAAGCATGCCAAAGGTTAAAAGGATACATATGAAATTCTTGAACTTTTTCATATTCGTTTTTTTTGTGCGTCTTATTTGTGCGCGGCAATTTCCTGTGCGGTAGGGGGTACCGATACTGTTTTCAACAATTCTTCCTTGTTACCGTCGAAGGTTTTGGAAATCGAATTTCCATTTCTGGTCAGACCGTTGAAAGTTCCTTTGTCTACCAATTCCCAAAGCGCATATTTAGCTTGCCCCTGTAAGGTGAACAAACCAAAATGATTTTCAGAACCCAAGGAGTTTGCCGCATCTTTCCATTGCTCGTCAAAGCCTTCAAAATAAAAGCAGGCCATACCCAATTCTGCTGTCCAATCACGCATATGCTTGTAATAAAGCCCTTCTTTATATTCGTCCGTAGCTCGGGAACCTTCGTCACCATAATGACCATTTGAGGTAGTGGCCCAGCCCGTTTCACCAATATGAATGGGTTTCTGTATGCCTAGCCCTTCCATATAGTTCTTGACACTGTCATATTGTTGCACTGCATAGCTTTTGGCCCTAAGCATTGCACCATCGATTTTTTCAAGTTTGGTTTTAGCAGTAGCGGCTTCGGGGGTGCCCCAAAACACTGGATTGTAATGCGTGTCGTGCATGGGGTAGGTATGTATCGATAGAAAATCAACGGCACTGATAAGCTTGTTCAAATCTGCCACATGGTAGGCCGTATCACCACCGCCCCAAGAGGCAAAATTATCCGAACTTGTGATCCATAGGTCTTCTGCCAATGTTCCCTCTTTTTTCAATTCTTGTAAATGATTTACCCATTTCAAAATAACTGCCGGTTGCACGTAATAACTGGCGGCCCATTTTACCATCGCCTCATTTCCTACGGCGATGATTTTAACTATATCAGGATACTGCTTGGCAAGTGCGACCGCACGGGCAATTTCTTCGGCGTTCTGTTCACTTTCTACATCGTGATCTGGCGCTTTATCCGTCCATGCATTTTTACAATCGATCCATGCGCCGAGCATTACGTACATTTCAAAATCGGCATCCTCTTGTTTTAGTTCTGTAATCGCTTTGAGAACGTTGGAGGCATGTGCCATTTGAACATTATAGGTGCGTAAGATTCCCACTCCCATTGCCGATAGGAGCTTCATGTCTTCTTTGAGCTGGGAAACGGTTGGCTGTATTTCCCGGGATTTTTCTCGATACCCGCCATAGGAAATCGCCAAATAGTCTGGGTTGCCTAAAATATCTTTTGCACTGAGCGTTTTTACTTCTTTCACCGTGGTTGTTTTGTTTTCGGTTTTTGAATCCTCTTTACATGAGAAGGCCAGTAGCACAATAAAAAGATACCCTCCCAATTTTACTAGATTTTTCATGTTTGTACTATTTTTCTTGTTCAGTTGACCTAATGGATACGATGATCTGCGCTAGTTCACCTGTGCGTCCAAAGAGCTTTTGACTTGTTTCCAAATCTAGTTGCACCCCTTCTCGACGAATGGGAGGTTCGTTGTTGCGCAGTACCGATATGCCTTCGGTCTCATCCAATTGATATATAATGGGAACTTGGCAATACGTAAAACAAAGAGATCCCTTTTCCAAGGAAACAGATTTTGTATCACCTGCTATGCTGGTATACGTAAAGGTGGCCGTGCCTTTTAAGAATTCCGCTTTTCGCAATAAATGGGGTTCAAAGAC
>CALIIC010000153.1 GCA_938020445.1 uncultured Flavobacteriaceae bacterium
GGCAAATCCGATGCATTGAATACGGGCATGGCCTTATCATCAAACCAGTATGTTGGTTGTATCGACGTGGATTGTCTTCTATTGCCCGATGCGTTGTTGCATGTGGTAAAATCGTTCTACCAACGTTCTGAAAAGCGGGTAATTGCAGTAGGGGGCGTAATCCGGGTCGCCAATTCCTGTGTGATCCAAGGCGGACAGTTAGAAGAGATACGGCTACCTACGAATTGGCTTGCGCGTTTTCAACTATTGGAATACACACGTTCGTTTATTCTAGGGCGTATGGCATGGGGTCGAATAGACAGTCTGCTTATCATTTCAGGGGCATTTGGCTTTTTTGATCGGGAAATTGCTATGGCGGTAGGCGGATACGATACTAATACGGTTGGTGAAGACATGGAAATTGTTTTTCGGATGCGCCGTTATATGCACGATCGTAAGCTGCCCTATACAGTAGAATATATACCGGATTCCCTTTGTTGGACAGAGGTGCCCGAAGACCTTAAAATTTTGGTGAACCAACGAGATCGTTGGGCAAGGGGGAATTTAGAGACCTTGAATACACATAAAGACATGTTTTTTAACTCCAAATACGGTCGTCTGGGATTGATCAGCTACCCGTATTGGTTTTTCTATGAGTGGTTGGCGCCGATTCTAGAATTCTTTGGAATTATTTCCATTGTACTTTTCTATTATTTAGGAATCCTGAATCTCAGTTTTTTCTTGGCCATAACCGCCGCCGTATATATGTATTCGGTCATGTTCTCATTCTACGCGATTTTATGGGATGTGTACTCATACAATGAATATAAAAAAACCAAGGACATTCTTATACTCATGTTCTGTGCGATCATAGAGCCGTTTACCTTTCACCCCATTGTGGTTTGGGCAGCGATTCGCGGGAATTATAAAAAATTATTTAAAATCAAATCGGGCTGGGGATCTCAGGTCCGAAAAGGATTTGCAAAAGCAACCTAAACAATTGTCATGAATACAAGTGTCATAGACAGGTATACCTTAAAACACTACACCCGATTAATGATTTCATTTTTCGGATGTTTGTTGGTGCTTTCTATTGCGCAGTATAGCATACTCTACTTTAAGGGAGTGGTCGATAGCATTATAAATACAAGTTTTCTGATTGCACTCGTACATCAAATAGGGTTCGCATCGATCACAGGGGTTATATTGGCTTTTCCCTTTAATTTTTGGGAAAATTTTAGACCCAGGTACGGTTTTAATCTGGTGTTTGCCGCATTGGGCTTGTTATTGATTGCCGAGGCGATGCTGATTGCCTATTATTGTACAACCTTGGTACCGCTGGGTTCCGACATTTTAGGGTATAGTTGGGCCGATATAAAGATCACCATTTCAAATTCCGGAGGTTTTGCCATCGCCTTTTATTTATTGATAGCAATTGTGGTTTTGATCGGGTTGTTCTTTATGCTCTATAAGCTCACTTCCAAATTTTATCACCGGATCAGTCGGATGTATCCTTTTACCATCATTCTATTTTCGCTCTTCGTTGCTACCTTGTTTACCGAAGGGAAACCTATTAATCAAAACAAAACGCAATACCTCGCAATCAACCTATACACTACCTCTACGGAAAATCATTCGTACGTAGCGGAAGTAGAATATCCGTTGATCAAAAGACCTGAAATGGCCAATGTTTTGGGGGAGTATTTTGAACTAAAGGAAACAAAACCCAACATCGTGTTTATTATGGTGGAAGGTCTGGGACGTGATTTTGTTGGCGAAGGAGCCGAGTACGGTGGGTTTACGCCTTTCCTGGATTCTTTGACCACCCAATCGCTTTATTGGGAAAATTGCCTAAGTAACACAGGCCGTACTTTTGGGGTAATTCCGTCGCTATTAGGGTCCTTGCCCTTCGGGAAGAGCGGTTTTATGGAGCTGGAGTCGTATCCGAACAAACTTACCCTTTACGGTATTTTAAAGAACAACGGCTACCATACCTCTTTTTACCAGGGGACCAATAGTTCTTTTGACAATGTTGAGAAATTCCTAAGAAGTGAAAACATTGATTTCATACTGGACAAATCCGGATTTGGAAAAAATTACCAAAAGCAAGCGGAAGACGCCGCGGGTTCCTCCTGGGGCTACCCCGACTTGGAGTTGTTCAAGAAAAGCATGAGTTTTCCCAGAAAAGCCGCCCAGCCTAGAATGGAGGTTTATATGACCATTAGCACGCACGAGCCGTTTATTCCGCCAAGAATGGACTTTTACAGTGGAATAGTGAAAAAAAGAATGAACAAAGGGAATTTTGATAGCAAAAAACGCAAGGTGATTGAAAAAAATGACGGGGTTTTTGCGAGCTTATTGTATACGGATGATGCGGTTAAATGGGTATTCGATGCCTATAAAAAACAACCGAACTACGAGAATACGATTTTCATAGTTACGGGAGACCACAGACTGATTCCCATTCCGCAAAGAAATAACCTTTCCCGTTTTCATGTGCCTTTAATTATTTACAGCCCATTGCTTAAAAAAACAAGAAAGATGAGTTCGGTCTCTTCGCATTTCGATGTGACGCCGACCATCTTGTCCTTATTGAACAACGCCTATGAACTGAAAATGCCGAAAAAAGTAGCTTGGATGGGATCGGCCCTAGATATGAACAAAGGGTTCAGGTCTATAAAAGATATTCCCTTGATGCGAAATAAAAATGAACTTAAAGAGTTTGTGAGCGGTACAAGTCTTTATACCGACGGGGATGTGTTGGAAATAGATGGGAATATGGATTTAAGTACTTCCTTCGGGGGAGGTGCCAAAGTTGAAAGAAGACTAGACAATTTTAAAGGGATGAATGCCTACGTAACCATGAACAATAAAATCATACCCGACAGCCTATCCATTTTTAATCTTCAAAAGGAAAAGTTTAAAGAGAGTGAAATTGTATGGGTCAATAGCAAGTTTAACGGTAAAAATTTTGACAAGGCCTATATAACCGCCAGAGAGCTTGCCTTTGACAAAGACTATGAAAAGGCACTTTTATTATGCCGTTTTATTCTATCGGAAGTTCCCGGACATATCGACACCAAAGTTCTGATGGGAAGAATCAATGCATGGAACGGCAAATACAACACGGCAATTAAAATACTAAGAGCGTGTATTGATATGGTACCGGATTATGTGGATTCGTATGCCGCGCTGTTCGATGTGTATTACTGGTCCGGAAGAAATAAGGCAGGTTTTGAGTTAATCGAGGAAGTACAGCAGAACAGTTCAGGTGTTGACGAGATAAAAGATAAGATTGCCAGGGCGCGCAGGGAATATGGAAAACGAAAGGCAATTGCTTCGGCAGCCCTAAACAATAAATAACGAAATAAAAGTGATTTCTAAACCGCTAACATATACGATGCTCTTGTGTTTCCTGTTGTACTGGAGTTCTTCTAGTGCGCAAGATATTGCCTATAACGATGCGCGTGTGCTTGCTTTTGAGGGCAATCTGCCAGCAGCGAAAGGACTATTAGTCGAGGTAGAGGAGAATCATGTAGAAAACGGCCGATCTGTTTCCCTGCTTGGTAGAATTTATAGTTGGGAAGGGAATTATGAAAAGGCGCGAAAACTATTTAATCGAATCACATCCGAAGACCGTACAAATACCGATGCATGGATCGCGTCCATTAAGAATGAACTATATGCCAAAAATGATGCTACTGCCTTGGGGTTGGCCAATAAGGCACTCATCTATTTAAAAGACCAACCAGAAATTGAAAGGCTCAAAGCAGAAGCCATAGAACGAATTAAAAACAAAAAGTACCCGCCTTTGTTACCCGATGAGGGGATCGATTTTTCAAAACGCACAAAGAAATCATCAAAGAAAAAAGCCGCAAAAAAAGAACCCGAAGAAGTTGCAGTTGCTGAAGAAGCGGAAGAACCGGCCCCAAAAACAATCGTTGAAGACAATGTCTTTAACAACCGATTGGGTGTCCGAAACGCTTTTACCGTTTTTGATGCAATTTATGACCCCATGATCTACTCAAGCGTATCCTATCGTAGGCAAACCTTGGCAGGCAGTATAATTCCAAGAATCAACTACAGCAATCGCCTTAATAAACATGGTATTCAATATGAGCTCGATTTTTATCCCAAGTTCTCGAAGCGGTTTTATGCATACATTAACTATGGGTACTCGAGCGCGTCTATTTATCCAGGCCACAAAGTAGGAGGGGACCTGTATGCCAATTTACCGGGCGCCTTTGAGTTTTCTGCCGGGGCACGATATATCAGTTTTGCAACCAAGAATGTATCGGTGATTACCAACTCTCTTGGGCATTACAGAGGCAATTACTATTTCTCTTTGCGTTCCTATATTACGCCACAACCGAACAACCTAACCCGCGTTTCGGGCAATTTGCTGGTTCGGAAGTATTTTAGGGATGGTGAGAATTTCTTTGGCGTAAACGTTGGTATGGGCTATTCTCCGGAATTACGTCAGCTACGAGATGGGGATGAACTCTTGGCAGAGACCTTACTTTACATTGAATCGCAACGTATGAGCGTTCAATATCAATTTACGCCAAAGAAAAGCAAAAACATTTATATGGCCAATCTGGGAGTAGCACGCCAGGAGCTATCGTTTGATACAGGGAAATTCTTTTGGTCTGTCTCGGCCGGAATTACATATAGTGTAAAGTTCTAAGAACGAATTCTCGATGAACTGCATGGTTTGCAAGGCCCTTAACATATAGTTAACCTTTCTATCAGGTGTTTTCACAACAGAATTAATTGAGTACACCACAATTTATTGTTTTCACGGAACGTTAATACTATGTTTATGATGTAATACTTGATACCCATATCAGGATTACGAAATCAAAAATCTTAAATATTAACTTAACCTAGAAACGGAATGCTCTACGACACCTACGGAGAGGAATATTTGAACTTCCTTCAAGATCTAAACGAAATTTTAAGTTTAAACGAGTTGGTAGAGTTAGACTATATGTAGTCT
>CALIIC010000154.1 GCA_938020445.1 uncultured Flavobacteriaceae bacterium
CTTACAGATCCAAAAGACAAGCTCTTGATTTTTGAAAAAATACAGGGAGACCTTTCCGGTAAAATGACCTATTCGTATTCCGAAGGGCGCGTCTTTGGAATACGTCCCGATAAACCCGATAGTCTCAATGTTTTTGGAAAAGAAGTGTTTCGTTATTCCGGTTGTGGTATGAAAATTATGCGGTTGTTAAAAAATGGCAATGTGGAAACCAAATCGAAGGGATGGTTGTTGTATCGAAATCCAAAAACGGGAGAATTTTTAAGTGAAATGACCAATCCGTATACAGGGGAAGAAGTAGAAGTTCCTCCTTTCAGGGCCGGCATACGCGGAGGGATTATGACCCCGCAGGGTCCGGAAGTAAACGCAAGTTTTACCATGGAAAGCACGGCAATTGGGGCACCGCTCGATTTGGTTTTTACGGACATGGGCGACAAAATGCATATTACCCGGCATGCCTTTACCAAATGGTTTGAGAAAAAATCACAGACCTGGCGCACCGAGATGACCTTGGATACTTACGACGTGGACAAGAAGTACCTGTATGATAGGACATATACGCATATTCCGGCAGTGTATCATTGGACGAGCCAGACCTCGTGGTTGTCTATCTTGAAAATGGCAGGCACCCCCGGGCATATGATATGGACCTCAAGCGGGAGTACTTTTTTTGACAAGGAGGATTTACCGGATGACTTTATTGCGGCAACGGAAGCAAAACAACCCGATGTTTTTGCCGAGCCCTTGCAGTGGGATGAAGAGTAACCCCATGTATCTTGTGTTCCTTAGTGCGTACACCCACTTAATTCAAATGTAGCGTCATATGAAAACAAAAAAAACGAACCCATCGCAGTTAAATCGTCGCGCGATGCTTAAAAAGAGCGGTGTGCTGCTCGCGGCGGCCCCTTTTTATTTCGGTCTTAACTCCTGTGTCAACACTGGTAAAAATTCGTTTGATGCCGATGTAGTCATTATAGGTGCAGGGCTTTCCGGCCTCAATGCGGCCCTTTTACTCGAAGAGGCCGGTTTTACGGTAAAAATAGTGGAAGCTACCGATCGCTTCGGAGGCCGCGTACATACTGCCAAAGAAGAAAATGTTCCAGGTCGCCCCGAACTGGGAGCGAATGGAATTGGGGGCGGGTATGCCCGATTGCTAAATGCGGCTCAGAAATATGGTGTTGAAATAGGCGAATACCGTCCACGTACGGAGCCCAGAAAAGGAGAAATTCTTTATGCAGTAAATAAGAACTTGATTTTACCGGAACAATGGGAGGGACATGCTGCCAATCCACACCCCGAAGGATATCGAAAAGGGTCTCCTACTTCCTCGGCCTGGTCCGTTTACGGTAAATTAAATCCTTTGCCAAAAAATGACCTAACCGCTTGGCGTACCCCTGAGTTTCACAAATGGGATCGCTCGGTATATGATGTCCTTAAGGAAGAAGGTTTTTCGGATGAAGCTATCAAACTGGCCGTTGCCACAAATTCAAGTTATGGGGTAGACGGTAAGAGCATTTCGGTATTGATGTACTTTCAGATTTTGAACTTTATAGTACAACAAAGCGCTTTTAATGGTCAAGGAGGTGCCGCCGTAGGTGGCAATCAACGCATTCCAGAGGCCATGGGTGCGGCTTTTAAACAGGATGTCCTTTTCGAATCTCCCGTGAAACGTATTCAAGGTGAAATAGATGGCGTTACCATAGGTTTAAAAAATGATAAAAAAGTAAGAGCACGATACGCACTTTGTACCCTTCCCGCATCAGCACTTAGAAGAATTGAAATGTCTCCCAATCCAGAAGGTATTCAAAACAATGCATTTCAAGAGTTGTCTTATACCCCGTGTGTTCAAATTCATTTCGTACCGATACGAAAGTACTGGGAAGAGGACGGGTTACCGCCCAGCATGTGGAGCGATACGCTCGCAGGGCGTTTCATGGCCCTCAAGAATGACCCTCAAAACCCTGATAGGGTTACGAGTTGCGTGGCCTATCTAAATAGCAATGTAGCGCTTGAGATTGACAAGATGGACCAAAAAGATGCGATAGCGGCAGTCACCAAAACGCTTGAGGAGATGCGACCAAGTCTAAAAGGGGCATTGAAGTTCACCTATTACTGGACCTGGGTGAACAACCCATATGCAGGTGGGGCATACGCTTATTGGAAACCGGGGCAAATAACCAAATTTGCCGATCATATGGCAAAACCGAATGGTAGAATTCACTTCGCAGGGGAGCATACGGCCATTGTAAACAGAGGTATGGAGGGGGCTATGGAATCAGGAGAACGTGCTGCGTTTGAGATAATGGATCTGTTGGGGTAAATTGAAACTTAATGATTGCATAAAATGGAATTCAAACACAATCTTCACTTTTCAACAGATGACCCTTCTATGAAAGGGTTTCAGGAAGTCATCTTTAGTGTTTCCAACATTGAACGAACCATTGATTTTTTTGAAAGCGTATGCGGATGGGTAACCATTAGTCGCGCAAAGAGTGATTCGAACTTAAAACATTTATGGCATTTACCAGATGAGGTTGAAATTGAAGAAGCCCTTTTACAAAACGAAGGAGATCGTGAAGGGTTCGTGCGTTTGGTACAGTTTCACAATATAGCACAACGTCAAATAAGGTCGGCTGCCCATATCTGGGATACGGGAGGTATTTTTGATGTGAATATACGCACGCACAAAATGGATGAGCTGTATCCAGCATTGCAAGCGGAAGGATGGAACGGGTTTTCGGACCCGCTGCGGTATACATTTGGCATCTATGATGTGTCGGAGGTTTTAATGAAGGGCCCCGACGGCATCGTTATTGCCTTTATGCAACGGTATGCCCCGCCCTTGAAAGATTTTGACCATATGAAAAAGACCAGTCGTATTTTTAATTCCTCGGTGCTGGTTCGAGATATGAAAGACTCCCATGACTTTTTTGTAGATAAGCTTGGGTTTGAATTGTTCTTTCAAACGCCCGGCCTCGATAGAAAAACCGGGCATAATGTCATTGGGATTCCTCCAAGTATGAATCAGGATATTACAGTTCCGATTGATATTGTACGTCCCGATATCAACAATTTCGGTTCTATAGAGTATATCAAGACCAATGAACTCAGCGGAAAGGACTGTGCGGATATGGCAATACCGCCCAATCTGGGAATTCTGATGTATCGCTTTCCGGTTCGGAATGCCGAAGCATATGCAGCGAAATTGATAGAAAAAGGGGTCGAATTAAATTCCACCATCCATACGGTACATGTGCCTCCTTATGGAGCGCTCAAGATATTCTCCGTGCGTTCTCCGGACGGGGTTTGGATCGAGTTTGTCGAAGCCGTTAACAACGAATAACACTAATACAATTTATATGTCCGTATTGTACAAAAGAATCACCCTTGTGGTGGCAGATTTGGAAAAATCTTTAAAAGTATACCGCGATATCTTGGGTTTTACGATCAATTATATTGAGCCGTCTGCGGAGGATTCGTTTTCATACCCCGTATTCAATATTCCCAAAGAGGCAAAATTAAACTTTGCAACCATGGATAGCCCTTCGCAAGAACGCACTTTTGCCCTTACAGAAGTTCGGGGTGTACCCTTGCCAAAGCAAGAAGGCATTAAAATGGCCGCCTCCGTTATCAAAGTGGATGATCTAAAAGGGGTAATCGAAAAAGTAAAAGCCCTTGGACTCGAAACTACGGATATAAAAAAAGACGAAAATGAGTATGCTGCATTTATTGAGCAGGCCTTTACCGATTTTGATGGGCATTTGGTAGTGCTGTATCAAATGTTGGAAACCTAAGACCGTTCCCATTTTTGATTGCAATGGTTGCAATGGTTGCAATGGTAGTTTTAATAAATCTCATAAATCTAATCAAATGAAACGTTTACTCCTATGGCTATTATTTTTCTTAACGCCAGGTGCCATTTGCAATGCGCAGTCGAATAAAACAACGGAAACAGCAGAAGAACCCGTTGTAGAGGAACTGGTTCAACCAAAAGATTTTCCGTTGATATTTCGCCGAACTACCTTGATCGTTCGAAACGTAAAAGAATCTTTAAAATTATACCGCGATGCTATTGGTATGGAGGTTATTTATGATAATCTTATCAAACGGCCTCACCCCGATGCGCCCGAACGGGAACAAGTATTGCGTTTGGTGTTTTTAAAGGCCACTACCAAATTTTCAGGGGTACTTGGTTTATTGGAGTATGACTATGAAAGCGAATTTAAGATAGACAAACCAATTCGAAAAGAAGGTTTTACACCACAGAATGTAGTATTGTTATTCAATAGTAAAAACCAAGCTGAGCAATTCGAAAAAATAAGAAAAGTGCCAAATATTGAAATATTGGGGGAGCCTACCCTGGTCGAGTATCCCTCATACGATGGTACGGCACCTACCCGGGTGATGGTTAGTAAATTTTACGATGCGGACGGGTTTATTGTAGAATTCAATAAATTGTTGGACGATTTATAAGCTTTCTAAATGGGGGGTAACACAAAGAAAAATAACGATTACCATATGATATTTAAAACACTCGATAAACTAAACCGATTCAAGCCATATGCCCCGGTATTTATTCGTATTATTTTTGCCTTGTATCTGATTTTGGCTGTGAAGGCTCAAGTGTATCTACCAGGGAATATTGAGAAATTTTCTGAGAACTTGGCAGGGATGCACTTTCCGGCCCCCTTGTTTTTTGCCTATGTGGCCTCTTGGAGTGTTTTTGTCGCCTATATCTTAGTTGCTTTGGGTTGGAAAGTACGATTGGCAGCAGTTCCATTAGTGATTTACTTTTTGGTTGCTGCATTTGTATATCATGTGCCGGCTGGTCACGGTATTGGTAAAACAATGCCCGCATCTGTAATGCTTGCAATGAGTCTTTTTCTCTTATTCAACGGGGCTGGCAAACTTTCGATCGATGAAGGGGTTTAACAGTTCATTTAAATAATAGATTGCCCCTCTGTACGATCTACTTCCTCAACCGGATATTATTGGTAGGATAAACCTTGTTTCGAACTACCTGGTTTATGGATTTTTAGGGGTGCTGGGCGAATTTTTTTCTATTTCTGATAACCATTTGGCCAGCGTGTCAAGAACACCATCACAACGATCCCATGGTAAATTGGTATCCTGTATCTCATAAAAACCCCCGGTCTTACATGTAAACATATTATGATTGCAGTCTGGGAACGATTTAATTGTCAAATTGGTGTTTTTGCCTAGGGTGTTTTCGTAGAGCGATTTAGTCTTTGTCCAGTCCACATTCATGTCTTTCTCCCCGAACAGGGCCAAAACAGGGCAGTCTACATTGGATAGGATTGTTTCAAAATTGTCGACGTATACCATTAAACCGGAAGCCGAGTCCAGTTGCTCTTGCATCATCGTTTTTTGATAGGCATAATACCCCTTCTTCGTTATACTTGCGCCATTGTTGAATCGAGACCAAAAAGCATTTTTTCGGATATTTTTGGTAGCGGCCAAAAAGGCTTCGAAAGATGCACCTTCGTGGGTTAGTCGCATTCCGGCTTGCCATTCGTCAACCAACAAAGCTATCCTGTCTTTCGAATGACCGTTTATTCGCAAGTTTTCGGCCAACAAGTACTTGAAATTTTCTTTGTCATCTACCCCACTAACAGATACCCAAAACTTGATTCCATCAAATTGGTCAATAATCAAGGGGTTGATCCAACCGCCTCTACTAATGCCCCAAAGTCCGATATGGTTGGCACCGGGTATTTTTTTTTCCTTTAAAGTGTTGATTGCGGCAATCGCTTCTTGGGCACTGCTTTGAACCGGTTGGTTGTAATCGAAAGTACCTCCGCTGTTGCCGCACCCCATTTTATCCCACATATATACGGCATATCCCGATTTTACGAATTGTGCTCTCATATCATAATGCCATTCTTGGGCAACCGCATTGGTTTGTCCTGAACCATGTACAATAAGCACTAAGCCCTTGGGAATAGTGTTTTCGGGCGTGTTCAATACACCATTGAGCACCGTGTTTTTATATTCAAACTCAAAGATTTCTTTTTTGATTTGAGCTTTGCTACTGATTGTCGTCAAACATAGCAAAGACATCATTAGTAGTTTCTTCATGAGGTAATAATGTGTATCACTGGTTACAATTCTTGCTTTTTCTTATACGATGCAACTGAAAATACATGTTTAGTTGTGGCATGATATAGCAAAGACACTATTTAAAACCAGTTGTTACACTTTTTTCCGATTGAAAACGAAAAATAGTAGGACCATTCCCGACCAATGTTTTTATCAAAAAGGTAAAGCCAAAAAAAGGTGTATAATTAGTGGACATGAGGTGTCCATATTTTTGACACTAAGAAATAGTTTTTTTCTAATTTAACTCATAAAAATTTGATTTTTAGAGAGTTAGTATCTTGGCATAATTTTAGGCGTGAAAATAACATCCTTTGGATGTTGGTATTCACTTTTTCAGCTGTGCCAAGTTAGTTGTCCAATATTCATCAAATCTAAAACGATCATCATGTTCAAAAACTATCTGAAAATCGCTTGGAGAAATATTAAAAACAACAAATTGCATGCTACCATTCATATTGCCGGTTTGGCGGTCGCATTTTCGATATGCACACTTCTGTTTCTGATCGCGTATTTTCATTTGAGTTTTGATACATTTCATGAAGATAAGAGCCAATTATTCAAAATGTCCCGTTTTGAAAACAACCCGCAAGGGGTGCAATTCAGTGAGAATATGCCTTTGCCCTTATCAAAGGCGCTAAGGGCAGATATTGAGGATTTCGAAGCTGCAGTGGTCGTTGATCGCGGAAGGCCTGAAAACATCTCCTTTGGGGATTTAAATCTAAGTCGGGCGATTACTCGTACGAATCCCGAGTTTTTTGACATATTTAATTTTCCCATTACCCGTGGAAATATAAAAACGGCCCTTCGGGGAGTTCAGGATATTGTTTTAACCGAAACTACTGCCAAGGCTATTTTTGGAGAAACCGACCCTATCGGTAAAGCACTAAAAATCGGGAAAATTGGCGAAGAACAGGTATATACAGTGTCTGCAATTGCGAAAGATTCTCCTGAAAATTCAAGTATTCGTTTCGATGCGATTGCACGGATAGAATCGCTAAAAGACTATCATCTAAAGGAAAATGCGTGGGGTTCGAACGATTCAAATGTTTTTGTTAAAATAGCGGGCAGCAGTAACCTAGAAACAGTAGCGCGTAAATTGTTGCCCTTTGTTGAAAAGTATTACCCTGAGCAATTGGCGCAACTCAAGTTGGCGCATTCCGAAACGACTCGGACCCATGAATTACTAAGTTTAAACCTTCTTAATATCCAGGACGTTCATTTTGGAAGGCGAGGCGCACCCAAGGCGTTGATATATGCGATCATGAGTTTGGGCGCTTTTATTTTATTGATTGCCAGTTTTAATTTCATCAATCTTAATATGGCCCAGTCTTTTCAAAGAAGTAGGGAACTAGGTGTGAGAAAGACTTTGGGAGCAGGCAAAAAACAACTCTTTTTTCAATTGTGGGGTGAGGCTTTTTTGATTTACTTTATTGGCTTTGCAATCGGTATTGCTCTGGCAATCCAGTTGGTCCCTATGGTGAGCGGCCAATTTGGAGGAGGCATTGAAATTGCTACTTTGCTTCAGCCTGCATTTTTAGTGATGATGGGAAGCGTTTTTGTACTGGTTACATTAATTGCCGGGGGGTATCCCGCCCTCAAAATGGCCAATTTTGGACTCATAGAAATTTTAAGGGGCAAGGTGTCCACGAAAAAACCGGGCGCCTTGCGTAATTCACTATTGGTGGGCCAATTCGCTATTTCGACCTTGTTGATCTGTGTTAGTATTATTGCCGCCCAACAGTTGGATTTTTTAAAGCAGAAACCGATAGGGTTTGAAAAAGAACAAGTAGTTAGCATCCCTGTAGGATATCAAAATAATGGGCGAGAAGTACTCGCTAGGCTTCGAAACGAGCTTGCCAGCAACCCCGCAGTACAATCCTTGGCGGGAAGTGGCGGTAATTTGGGTAGAGGGCGAGATCGTGCTACTTCAAGATCAATTATCGGGATCGACTATAAGCAAAACCAGATTCAGGCAGATTGGCTTTTGGCAGATTTTGATTACCTAAAAACACTGCAAATCCCAATAATAAAGGGACGGGATTTCGACCGGAGTTTCGCTTCGGATACCCTTAATTCTGTGGTGGTAACAGAGAGTTTTGTGAAAGCGATGGGGGTTACAGATCCCATCGGGAAGTATTTTGGGGAAGAGGATGGAGACTCGGGAAATCAAATTATAGGGGTTATACCTGATTTTAATGCCCATTCTCCCTCCGAACAGTCCCTTCCGATTGCGATACATTTGTCCAATAAGGAAGCCATCAACTATATTTTTGTAAAGGTAAGAGCGGATCATCCCGAAATGACCTTAAAACAGCTTGAAACAGTTTGGGAAGATGTAACCGGTAATCGTACTGCGAATGCTTCTTTTTTAGATGAAAACATACAGGCCTGGTACGAGATGGAAAGTACATTGACCGGCGTATTCGGAATTGCTTCGGCAATTGCAATTTTCTTGTCCTGTTTAGGGTTGTTCGCTATTTCATTAATGGTGATTGAGCTGCGCACGAAAGAAATTGGTATTCGAAAAGTGATGGGCGCATCTATTAAGGGTATTGTTTCTATGATTTCAATGCACTTTTTAAAACTAGTGGTACTCGGGCTTTTTATTGCTATACCCTTGGCGTGGTTTGCCATGCAAAACTGGATTCAAGGATACCAATATCGTATCGAAATAAACCCGTTGACTTTTATTGGGGTAGGAGTATTGGTCGCTATTATAGCCCTATTGACCGTTAGTTTTCATGCCGTAAAAGTGGCTTTGGCAAACCCGGTAAAAAGCCTGCGTACCGAGTAGTGTTATGTTCTAGGTGTTTAAAGGCCCGTTTCAGTTTCAAGGGCCGAAGAAATATTTTTAACGACCCCTTGCCAATGTGCCAGCATCTCTTCCCGTTGTTTTTTATTTTTTAGCAGCTCTTGGGCGAAAGAAATCACCGTTTTATGTTTCGAACCCATGACCCGTAATTGAAGTCGAGAAGTATTTGTCCAGGTGTTTTTTTTCCATTTCATTCGTAGGTGGGAGAAGGGCTTAAAAATGGTAATCTCAACAAGCACGTCGTTTTCGAGTAGCATTTCTTTATGCACTTCCAGTGCTTTCGGATCCATATTCCCTAACCAGATTTTTAGACCTACTTCGGAGAACATAAAATCCCATACCTCTTCAAAACTGTGATTTAGGGTCTTGCGAACGCCCATTTGCCAGCCCGCATCTTTAGTTTTCCCTATTTCCTTATTATTTAGTTTTGATTTCAATGAATGATTGTCTTATGAAACAAAATCTTTACAGACTGTAGAAGGGCCCGATTTGATTTACTGCTTGGCTCCGCTTCTGTTCATCAATAACGGTACCTGCTAGAGCCTGCCCAATACAAAAACGGTTGTCAAACAAGATTAGAACAGACGCCCTGGCTTGATTCTTTTTGTATGTAAATTCACAGCAGGGTTTGCCAATGTTTTAATCAATTTACGGTACATTTTTGAAGGTTTGTTCTCTTTCCCCAATGCCAAATCAGACGCTAGTACACCATATCCCAGGCAACCTTTGGCACCGATACCGGACATACCTCCGACCACATATAGGCCATTTTCAAGAATCCCATGTTTATTAAAAATGGGTGTGACTATAGGTGTTTTTTTGCGCGTTTCGGAATAAACACAATTATAACTGGTAACGGTTTCAATCTCTTTTTTTGACAGGTGTATCTCCAACATTTTCAAATGTTTCCTAAACTGTTTTTTCATCCATTTTAATTCCTTTTTTAAAGGTTCTTCATCCCAAACCCTTTCAAGGTCATGAATATTTCTACGAATCTGATGTCCGCCTACCTTGATGATCGGGGAACCGTCTTCCGCTGGTTTTGAAATCATGGCGAAGTATTCTTTTCCTATTCGAGAAAAGAACGGAAAGCTATCGTAGAGGGTTTTTTTCTCGATTTTAGTTAATTGTGCGTAGCGTTCATCTGCTATTTTCAGGAACGATATCGGAACTCGTTTGGGGGTTATGATCTTATTTAAATAAGGAGCAAATGCCTTAAGAATGTTCACCGTGTATGCCCCTGCCGCGACAATTACTTTTGTTGCTTTGAGCTTTCGGATTTTATTGGTATTTGTGTTAAGAATGCTCACTTCAAAGAAATCGTCTTTCTTGACAAGCCCGACTACCTGATGCCCGTATTTAAGGGTACCGTTTTTCTTTTCAATTCCGGTACGTAGTTTTTGTAATAACTCCGTGGGGTTCAAGGTTCCCGAGTATTGTTTGGTTTCCCTGACCACTATGGTGTCATCTGGTAGGGTCATCCCAAATTTGCGGAAGGCGGAATGGGACGAGGCGCTGTTAAAGAATTTTTTCTGCTTCTTAAAGCGAAGTTTGTCAATGGCGGCGCGTTGCTTTTTGTGATAGAGGTAGGTAACGGGGTAGTTGGTGTATATATCCTCCATGGAGTGGATTTGCTCGGTGTTTTCCTCATTTAAAAAATCGACCAACTTTGCGACCTCTTTTACCGTTTTATTGTGAAGATGTGAGAACACATCTTTCTTGGGACCTAGACTCCTTGAGATACGGGCCGTTCCAAAGCTTGAACCTTTAAAATAGTTTTCCCCTTGCTGTTCGAACAGCGTTACTTTTGCTCCGCGATCGGCTAATTTCCAGGCCACTGAACTGCCCATTAAACCACCTCCTATTACCAGTATATTTTCCATCGTTTTCTAACTTAATGTTTACCCCATTATTCTTACGAATAGATCTTAATGACTTCCCCATTGACTCGTCCACTTACACTTCTTCTGTACCCCATCAACATTTTATCCATCGGAATAGGTGGGTGGCCCGGGAAATAGTTTTCATATTTATGATAGGCATCCATTACCACACCGGATGACACTACGTTCACCCTTATTTTTTTCCTCATTTCTATGGCCACGGCTTGTACAAAACTATGTATGCCCCCATTAACCATGGCAGCGCTGCTGGTTTGATATACCGGATCATCTGCAAGAATACCCGTAGTGAGGGTAACAGACCCTTTTCTTTTTAAGCACTTGTGGGCATATCGAACAACATTTACCTGTCCCATCAATTTACTTCTCAAACCAATATGAAAGTCAGCCTCTGAAAGCTCTTTAAAGGGAGCCCATTTCGCTTCACCGGCCGCACATATGATGGCATCGACTTTGCCAGATTTTTTTACCTTTCTGAAAAGGTCTTTGATGGATTTGGTGTCCGCAATATCAACCGGATACTCCTCAGAACTCCTACCTGCTACAAGTACCTGGTGCTCCTTTTTGAAGAATTTTACGATTGTTTTTCCGATGGTTCCTGAGCCCCCGATGACAAGTATTTTCATAATTCAATATTTTAGGTTAACTAGGTTTTAAAAGAAGTGGTTATGGTTTGACCGAGCCCGTACAGCGAGATACCCGGGTGGAATCCTTATAAACAGTGTAAAGTTCTTAGATAGCTTCAGTTGTATAGTTTTGAAGGATGCTCCGTATAACCATAATCAGATGGTATAAATATATCGATAAACCTCGATATATAGAAGTTAAATACGAGCTAAATTATTTTTTGCGCCTCATTTTGAGACGGTCTGAAAATCAACGGGCAATTCGAAAAGGCGGTAACCGCCTCTTTTTTGTCTGCATCAAACTAAAGCCAATGTTCCGGACCAAGTGAAGGCACGATGCTTGTAAAAACCTTAAAAAAGCTGTATTTTGTTAGGTATTGATTCTATACATATAACACATGAAGAAGTTTCTTGGATTCAAGTTTTTTCAAACATTGGCGGTCATGATATTCGCACTAAGTTGTTCCGCTCAAAATGATGCTAAGCTAATGTCCTATGTTGGAGTTGAAGTACCCAAGGATTCGCTAGACAATTTTCTTGTTTCAAAAATGGAAACACTCCATATTCCAGGGCTTTCAATGGCGGTTTTAGATAAGGGACGAGTGGTGTACCACAATACGTTCGGGTATGCCGATGTGGCAAAAAAGATTCCCGTAACCGACAAAACAATTTTTGAGGCGGCCTCTTTGTCAAAATCGGTTTTTGCATTTTTCACTATGAAATATGTTGACGAAGGCAGGTTGAATTTGGACCGACCCTTATATGAATACCTTCCTTTTCCTGATATTGAACATGACGAACGCTATAAAAAAATTACTGCCAGAATGGTATTGAGTCACCGATCGGGCTTTCCCAATTGGCGAGAAAATGAGGAGGACAAAGAACTTAAGATAAAGTTCGAGCCTGGTAGTGATTACGAATATTCGGGAGAAGGGTACCAATACTTGGCCATGGTTTTGAGACAATTGGATGGCACGGATTGGGATGGGTTGGAAACTTCTTTTCAAAAGCAGGTTGCAAAACCCGTTCAGATGGAACATTCAAGTTTTATTCCTTCAAAGGTAATGATGCAAAATAAGGCGGAACCTTATGATCGCAATGGGGAAAGAATCGATTGGGAAAACAGCTATTGGTATAAAAAGGACAAAGGCACTTTTGTAGCCGCCTCTTCCTTGCATACCGAACCGATTGACTTTTCAAAATGGATGATGGCCATTATGAATGGCGAAGGATTGTCTGTGGAAAGCTTTGAGAACTTGTTAAAGCACCATTCATTGACCGCTACTACGAGCACTGGCATGAATATCTATTACACCTTGGGGTTTCTAAATCCAGATCAGAACTATAGCACTACGTATATTCACAATGGGGACAATGAAGGTTTTACAAGTTGGTATTTGTTGGATACCGAGAAAAAATGGGGATATGTGCTGTTCACCAATTCAGATAATGGCGGTAGTCTCGGGAATGAGTTGTGGAATTATTTTGAGAAAGAAAAATATTGAAAGAGGTATAGTTGAACTTTTAACTCTTTTTTAAATCACTAAAACCCTTGTATGCTATTCCGGCACTAGCTACAGAACCGGCAATACCTATAAAAGTATCCCCGGAGAATATCAAAAATAAGCCGGCAATTAAACCGATCGTGCCAAGGGTTGCGGCTATTTTACCTCCATCGTTATCATTTTTAGCCATACGTATGTTTTTAGCAACACTTTAGAAATCTGAACAATACGACCATTACGGACATTGAACTTAACTTATTTTAAATTACACCCTTGTTTTGCTCGTTCGGTTCCAATAAATCCCAAAGGTTTCCGTATAGGTCTTCGAAAACGGCGACCATGCCGTAGGGTTCTTGTTTGGGAGGGCGTACAAAATTAACTTTTCGTTCAATCATTTTGTCGTAATCCCGCCAAAAATTGTCCGTGAAAAGAAAAAGAAAGACTCTGCCACCACTTTGGTTGCCCACACTGGCCAATTGTTTTTCATTTGCCGCCTTTGCCAGCAGAAGACAACATTCTTTTGCCCCAGGGGGCGCAATGACCACCCATCGTTTTAAGGAGTCAATTTTGGTATCCTCCAAAAGCTCGAAATCGAGCTTTTTAGTATAAAAGGCGATTGCCTCATCGTAGTCCTTGACTACCAAGGCAATATGTGCTATTCGCTGTTTCATTTGTACTATTTTAGTGCGTTTTATGTTTTTAAGTACATACATGATCTAAGGAATCGGGAGCTTCCTTAAAAGTAGTGACGCATATCCAATCACGGTGTGCATGACTTTATAATCCATCACCATTGGTGAGGAAAATTGCAGGGAGGGCTCCATTTGATCAACCAATTTCATCATTTTGGCCGCAGCTGCAAAAAGTCGCTAAGATCGGCATCCTTGTGAATTTCATGAAGGTATTTTTGTATTGGATTGCCAATAATGCTAGCCGATTAGTTGTCATCTCTTCCTAAATAGGCTCTAATAGAGGCTATTTTTTGATCAGCGTTGAAGGTGATAACGTCAACGACGTATAGTTCTTCAACAGCATCGATTGTTATTTTTAACTCCGTGGCAATGGTATCGGTATTTTCATAGATAGCAAGTACTTCTATGTCTATAGAATCTACAGATTCGAAGTTTTTACGTGTTTCTGCCAACGCATTTTTCTTTCCTGTTACACGAATTTTCCAGTCTCGTAACACGATGACATCGGAAAAAAGGTTGGCAACGCCCTCTAAGTCCTTTGCCGCATATTTGGCAAGATAGGAAAGGCATATTTCCTTGTTCGAATGTTCCTTTGCGGTGTTATTTTTTACTTCCATCAAAATAGACTGTTTTTGGTTGTACGGCTAACAAGCCCTTTGAATTATTCCTTCTCTTTTTTTGGTTTATACGGTTTTGATTTTTTTACATATCACCCGTAGTATTTTACTCTTTTAACGCAGGCAGAGGGGTGTTCTTCCAGTTCTTGTTTTTAACCTCTTGTCCCGATATAGGCTGTAATGGGTCATCTAAAGGGACTGTTTTTATCATTAGGTAATTACTGTCTATAAGTTGCCCTTCCGACTGAATTTCTTGACTAAAAAACTCACGGTATTGATGTATATATTCTATTTTTTTTTCATCAAGGGTGTTGTCTAGGCTATCCTTAATGTTTCCGTAGGAGTACTTTATATCTGATACTTTTAAACTATCGGATTTAGTGAAAATTAGGTCAATGGCCGCTTTGGATTTTCCTTTTCCAAGATAGGGACATACCACATAGGTTCTTTCATCCTCCAAAAAATAAAAATCCTCAATGGGCAGGAGCTGATCTTTGTAGGAAACTTCAAAATCTCTTTCTCTAACTTTATTGAGTTGGGCAGGAATCTTGTTCATCCGAATTCTAAAGGAATTATCCTCCAAGTTAATGATGAACTTTGACTTGAATTCCGCTGGCCGTTGTACAAGCACTTTATTGTAAAAAGAAATATAATTTAAAAACATGCTTTTACCGGATCCTCCGGTATACTCGATTCGAATGCGATAAAGCATTTCACCATTCATTTTTTTAAAACCGTCAGAAAATCGTTCTTTTTCATTTATTGCGGTACTCTTATCTCCTGGTTGTTTGCGTTTGAATACCGCATAATCTAAATTATGAATTGCATAATCATCGGCGTTAATGAATATTTTGCCTTCCGCCCGGTATTTTTCATTTCTGTAAGACATATGAACCTCATAGACACTTTCTTTCCGATAGTTGGTTTTTCCTTTTAAGCGAAATTTGTGGTTATTTATAAAATCTGTGGAGATATCATCTACGAACGAGAATGATTCCAGACCATAGTTACGGATGGCATCATGCATTCGTAATGTAATGAATTCGTTACCACCATCGTTCTTTAGCTTCGCATTGGGTACTATTTTGTTCAAACCTTCATAATCATATGGTTGCCGTGCAAAAGCGTCTATTTCAAAATCTGTATTTTGACTGTAGGAGTAGATTTGGTATTGGTTGTCAAGAATATCGGTTGCGGTAGACCCTTTATCGGCCGTTTTGATAATCGCTTCGTTCAAATTTGTGTAATTGCTGTTTTTTACCTGATAATCACGGTAATACCCAACAATGTTAAACGCTTCAGAAGGATGGTTTTGAGCAATGCTATTGACGGCGATCCGAACGATTTGTTCACCACTTAGCTTCTTGATCTTGGCAGACACCACCGCTTCATTCAATTCAAAAGTAGCGGGTTCAAGTATGATGATATTTCCTTTTTCAATTTCAAGGGTTTCGAGCAAAAGCGATTTGCTGTTATAACCCATTGAAGAGATTTCGATGACCTCGCCCAAGTTCTTGTACTGCAAGGGTATTTTAAAGGTACCGTCGATATTCGTAATAGTACCCAAGGCCTTGTTTTTTAATTTGATGCTTGCAAATGGAATAGGTTGATTCTTGGTAGAATCGACTAATTGACCAAAAATATAGCCTTCCTCTTGTGAAAGGCCAATAGTGGTTACTAAAAGAAAAAGGATGAAAAAGTAGTTCCTTATCATGATGTTCGCTATTTCAATGGGTTTTCTCCCGTGAGGGTGTGTTCATCCAATAATCATTTTGTTTCGGTGAAGGCGCCAGTACCTGTCTAGCAAAAATTGGTTTCCTTTTATTCATGAACTTATCATCAAAAGGTGCGCGCGACTCCTGTTTTATTCTTTGGACAAAAAGCTCTCTGAATTGCTTGTAAATCTCGTTTCTGGCCGTATGGATCAAGTTACCTTCGGTATCTGTTAGATTTTGAACCCGTACGCCTACCAACGAATTGTTACTTTCGGCAACCTTGATTTGATCAATTGCGCTCGCCATAGTTTGTTCTTCAATAAGGGGATATATATGCAACGAATCCTTAAAGACCTCTATCTTATCAATATCCCATTTAGCACCCTTAAATGATAATGCATAATTACTTTTAACTCTGGCCGAAACCGAATCAATGGGTCGGTTGAATTTTAACCCGATGTATCCCTTTGATAGCACAGCATTTGATTCGGTCATTTGAAACATAGGGGGGAGATGAAGCTTGAAAGCAGTATGAAAAGAGATATAATTCAAATACATTTTTTCCTTAATTCTAGTGTACTCCACCACTACATCAAATAATAGTTTTCGTTTGTGACCGTGTTTGTTCTTAACTCCCGACAGGTTTTTTTCGGCAGCGTTGTACAGGGTATATTCTATTTTATAAATTGCATGATCTTTCTTTGAAATATACAGTTTTGTGTGCGCTAGATGACTAGGCTGCTGATCATAGCCATCAATTACATACAATGCCTCATCTCCTAAAAAAGTATCCTTGTTTTTAGAGAATCGGTGATTTGTTAAAAAGTCTTTTTCAAATCTACCTATCGGGTCGTAAGAATAGTCGTTGAAATTTCTCAAGGCGTCGTGGATTCTTAAATTCGTAAACCCATTTCCATCATATTTTTCCAGATATGCCTTCTCCACAATTTTCTTCCCGGTACGATAATCATACTTCTGCAAAGCAGGTATATCACGTTCGAAATCCTTATTGACCCTTGTTTCGTACAAACGAATCTCCGAAGTCATAAAATCTACTTGATCGAAGCCTTGGTCAAAAATTTCTAAGATTGCCTCATTTAGGTTTATGTAAGTATCATTTTTTAATTGGTAGTCCCGATAGTAACCCACAGCAGAAAAAGAATTTTTCGGATAGTTGTCTCGTATCGCTTCAATAGCCATTTTGACAATGGTATATGCCGAAAAGTTGCGTTTTTTCTGGTCAGTATGTAGGTTCAAGTCGCCTCTGTTGATTGTCCCGGGGACTAACTTCAACAGATTCAATTTTCCGAGTCCTAAATTCGTAATCGGGATAGTTGCTGTCCTGTACCCAATAGAAGTTATTTCAATTGAGTCACTAGATTGTTTAAAAAGCGATGGAACCTTAAAACTTCCGTCTACATTGCTAATAACGCCCAGGTCCATATGCTTGATCCGAATGGTAGCGAATGCAACGGGTTCATTTGTTTCGGCATTGACAAGTTTGCCAATAAGTTGCTCTTGTTTTTGTGCAAGCAAGGGAAACGTAAACAGCAGAAAAAAGCAGTATACTAGAACGGAGAATTTTTTTTTCTTCATGCTGTTCACATATATTGCTTTTCGATTCAATCTCATATGAATTCAATTTATAATGTGGACTGAAAGGTTGTTTTCATAATTCCATTGTGTCGCCCCGTACTAACTGAATTGTTTTCAACACTTGGTAATGTTCTTTTTATATTTATATTCATAAAGCCAATACATAGAATTCTCTATCTCAATAGGTTGAATAATGGAGAAAACACGCCTTGTTTTCGGGTATATAAATAATGGATTTTGAACCCCCATCAAATTCCTTGGTATAGTAGGCAGCCGTTGCATCGATTTTTGGTGCGTACCAGTTGGGGGCGTTTCCTGGAACCTGCCATTTAGAAGGCAAGACTGTCTGAGACCAGGTCGAATCGATCAAGTCGGATAGCACCATGTCTGTCAACTTAAACTTCGCATAATAGTACGGATCTATTCCGCTGCGGTTTTCATACGCGTAGGAATTGTTGATAGTTCCTTTGAATTCAGCTCCTATAAGCCATTCGATGGTCTTTCTTGCCTCTTCAGAATTCGGCGTATACTCTTTTCTACTTCCAAAATCCAGACAACCCGTCAGCAGCGTGATAGTTGCAAAAATAAAGAACAGGTGTTTAAGATTCATCGTCATTTTTCTTATCTAAATATAATCAAATTAATAGGGATTTTCTTGGTGGAAGATCATTTCAAAAAGAACGAATCGTTTACGTCGTTTTTTTGGTGTTATTAGCTTCTCAGCATTTGTACAGAATGGGTTTCGTAGTGCTTTTTTGGGCGGTTGTTGCACCATTTGATACCCTGATTAGCAATCATGTTGGCAGTCTTTTAATGGCCATTTATGTTAATGTTTTAATAATCCTTAACAGATTGTTTAATCTTTGTATATTTTTATTAAACAAACAAACAGCTTTAAAAATCAGCTATGAAATCAACCCTCCTCAAATGCAGTCTTCTCGCTCTTGTATTTATGGTATCGTTTAAACCGAATGTTCAAGAATTTCAGGGACAGGCCTTTTATTTTTCCAAATCTACGATGGATTTGGGTAGTTGGGGTGCACGAATGAGCGAGGCTCAAAAAAAGAAAGTACAAGAACGCCTAAAGAACCGGTTGGAAAAAACCTTTGTATTGAGTTTCAATAAGGAAGAATCGGTATTCAAAGAAGAAGATAAATTGGATGCTTGGGCCGGTGCAACAGATTCTTGGGGAAAGAACTTTGCGAGAGGCGAACAGTATAAAAATGTGAAGGAAGATGCTTTGGTGCAAAGCCAGGAATTTTATGGTAAACAGTTTTTGGTGAAAGACAAGCTGCAAGCCATAGATTGGAAAATGGGTACGGAATCAAAACAGATAGGACAATACATGTGCTTTAAGGCTACTGCGATGGTACCGACTGCGGAATTGACCTGGTATGATTTTTCATGGAGTAATTTGAGAACTGCGAAGCAAGGAAAAGAGTCCGATTCTACTAAAGTGACACCCGCAGCACCCGAAGTGAAAATGACCGAAGTTGAAGCATGGTATACCCCTCAAATACCAGTAGGGCATGGACCGGGAGAGTATTGGGGCCTTCCAGGACTCATTTTAGAGGTGAATGCGGGCAATACGACTATGCTGTGTTCTAAAATTGTAATGAATCCTCAAGAGAAAATTAAAATTGAAGCGCCCGATAGGGGCAAAGTCATCACAAAAAGTGACTATCAGTCGACTATCTCAGAGAAAATGAAAGAGATGAGAAATAATAGGGGTAGAAGAAGAAATGGATAGTGGTTGTATCGGAATCTTCCAAGGCGACCAAACAAAACGCATTCATGAAATATACTTATTGTATTACGCTCCTTTTTGTAGCGAGCCTTTCGTATGGCCAAATTAAGCTTGAAGGCGTTGTCAAGGATACGTTGGACACGCCTTTGGTACTGGCGAATGTGATTGCCATAAATCAAGAAACAAATGGATTGGAGTCCTATGGCATAACGAATGAGCAAGGTGAATTTGAACTCGAACTGGGGAAGAACGGTACCTATAAAATGCAGATTAGCTATGTTGGAATGATGACCTTTGAGGAAATCCTTACCACAAAGGAGGTCGACATTACAAGAACGTATAAACTTGAAGCAGGCAATGTACTGGATGAGGTGGAGGTCGTATATGAAATGCCGGTCACCGTTAAGGGCGATACGGTAGTGTACAATGCCGATTCCTTTAAGAACGGTACAGAACGAAAACTTGAAGATGTACTTGAAAAGTTACCAGGTGTTGAGATCAATGAAGAAGGTCAGATAGAAGTGGAAGGCAAGGTCGTTAATAAGTTAATGGTGAATGGCAAAGATTTTTTTGATGGTGACACCAAATTGGCGACCAAGAACATCCCGTCCAAAGCCGTAGATAAAATTCAGGTATTGCGAAATTATTCAGAGGTTGGTCAGCTTAGAGGGGTTGTAAACAATCAGGATAATGTGGCCTTGAACATAAAACTCAAGGAAGGAAAGGAGAATTTTTGGTTCGGTGATATTACGGCAGGAGGGGGCACCTCTCCAAATAATGAACTCTATGTAGTGCAGCCCAAGTTGTTTTACTATAGCCCTAAATACAGTCTTAACTTTATCGGAGATCTTAACAATACGGGAGAAGCGGCTTTGACCAGGCGCGACATTCGAAACTTTGGAGGTGGTTTTAGAGCCCCAAGTAGGAGTAGTGGAACCAGTCTCAACCTTGGCGATAACAGCCTTAATTTTCTTACGACGCAGGGGAACGCCCTGGAAATAGAAAATAAATTAGCAACGGGTAATTTTAGCTATTCTCCCAATCAGGCGTTGGATTTGAGCGGGTTCCTCATATTCAATAGTAGTCGCATTATTTCTAGGGAAACCAGTTTCGTGCGCTACACGAACCCGGACTTGGGTATTCCCGATGAGGCAACAGAACAATCGAGTAGGGAACGATCCAATCAAGGGCTCCTTAAGTTAAGTGCTTCTTACCAACCCAACATCAATCATCAACTTGACTATGATATCTTGGCGCGACTATCGAATGATCGGCAAAATCAGAACGTTTTTTCATCGGTTTTAGGAAATACGACCCAATTGGATGAAGTTACCCCCTTTAGCCTCAATCAAAATGTCAACTACTATTACACATTGAATGAAACCAATATCTTCTCTTTTGAGGCGCAGCATCTGCTGAAAAACGAAGATCCTTTTTACAATGCCCTTTTGGTCAATGACCCGAATGGGCTAGATGCCTTTGATACGACCGCAGATGCTTTGGGGTTGGATACTTCTTTGACCAACTATGACCTTGGCCAAAACCGGCGTATTCGATCTAATCAGGTAGATGCCAAACTAGACTATTACAACATTCTGAATGCCACCAGCAATCTCAACCTAACGTTTGGAACAATATTGAGTCGCCAAGAATTCAATTCCGGTATTTTTCAGTTTTTAGAAGATGGTACACAATTCAATCCTACGCCAACGTTCAATAATGGTCGCATCACAAACGATACGGAATACAATTTCAGTGATCTGTATTTGGGCGTTCATTACCGATTGAAAAAGGGAAAATTTACCATTACACCTGGCTTTTCAGTACATGCGTATGGCAACAGGAACATTCAGTTCGGAGAGACCTTCAAGGATAACTTCTTCAGGCTGCTACCTGATTTTGAAACCCGAATTCAGTTTAAAAAGAGCGAGGCTTTAACCCTGCGGTACGATATGCGCAATCAGTTTACAGATGTGACCCGGCTTGCGCAAGGTCTGGTATTGAACAATTTCAATAGCATTCAATTCGGAGCGCCCGATCTTCAGAACGCCCTATCGCATAATGTAAGCCTGTTTTACAGCAGTTTTAATCTCTTTAACTACACGAACATTTTTGCAAGGGCCGCTTATACAAGCAACATCGATCAGGTTCGGAGCCTAACCAATTTCGAGAACGTGATCCGTACCAATACCTTTTTCAATTCTAATTTTGCCGATGAAAATGTGAATTTCTTTGGACGCGTACAACGAACGTTCGGTAAGATACGAACCACATTGAACGCCAATTTCAATTATAGTAAAATCAATCAATTTATTCAGGGACAGCGATCCTTGAACGAGGGATACACACAGACGTATACTCCTGGTATACGAACCAATTACAAAATAGCACCAAATGTGAGCCTAACGTATCGTTATAGTGTAACCAACAACAATCAGGGAGGCCGCAAGACAAAATTCGTTACGAATGCCCCTTCGGTCGAGTTTGATGCGTACATATGGAAATCGGTCACTTTTAGAACAAATTATACCTTCACGGATCAAGATCTTGGTACTGGTGAATCTCAGTCTTTCCAAAATTGGGATGCTACGCTTTCCTATCGAAAGAACAGGGATGCCAAATGGGAATATGAGATAAAGGCCACGAACCTATTGAACATCGACTCCCAAGTACGAAATAATGCGAACAATTTATCTGTTTTCACTTCAGAAACCTTTATTCAACCCCGATTCTTGACCTTTAGATTTGTATATACGTTATGATAGCGTCGTCCCAGACCTACACTACAAATACCTTCATTTTTGGCATTTGCCAAACGGTAAAATTAGCTTTATTGCCTCCACTGAACGGGTGAAAGATACGAGTGTTTATAAAAATAAAATTCAAGTTAATTGAAATGCAATTTGTAATTTTCCGCCATAAATAATGGATATGCAAACATTTTCGATCGCCATTCACGGCGGTGCGGGCACTTTGGTAAAAGGAATGATGACACCTGCACTGGAAGCTGCTTATAAAAGTGCTTTAAGATCGGCTTTAGATACTGGGTATGCCACGTTGGAAAATGGTAATACCGCGATTGAAGCTGTAGAAATCGCTGTCAAAATACTGGAAGATTCCCATTTGTTCAATGCGGGCAAGGGCAGTGTTTTTACCGCAAACGGAACGCACGAAATGGATGCGAGCATCATGGATGGAAAAACGCTGAATGCCGGAGCGGTCTCGTTAATTACGGGCATTAAAAACCCAGTGAGTCTTGCCCGGGATGTGATGGAAAAAAGTGAGCATGTGTTTTTAGCGGGAGAAGGTGCCATGCAGTTTGCAAAGCAATTGAATTATACGATCGAAGATGCTTCTTATTTTTATGACGAATTACGACATCAACAATGGTTAGAGATAAAGGGCACAGATACCTATCAGTTGGATCATTCGAGTAAGAAAGATTCAAAATTCGGCACGGTAGGTGCCGTAGCCTGCGATTCGGAGGGCAATGTTGCCGCCGCAACATCTACGGGAGGTATGACAAATAAAAAATGGGGCCGCGTTGGTGACAGTCCCATGATCGGTGCTGGCAACTATGCCAACAACAAAACCTGTGCGGTAAGTTGTACGGGAAGCGGAGAGTTCTTTATACGAGGGGTAGTGGCCTACGACCTAGCTTGTTTAATGGAACATAAAAACATGTCTCTAGAAGATGCATCTAATGAGGTCATTCATAAGCGAATGCTTGAAATAGGAGGAGACGGAGGGTTAATTGCGGTTGATGCAAAGGGAACCATGAGCATGCCCTTTAATACCGAAGGAATGTACCGCGCAAGCAAATCTTCGAATGGTACGGAAGAAATTTCTATTTATAAGTAAAAGGCTCTTCAACGGGCAATACTTTTACCTTCTTCTTTTTAATATTAAAGCGATCCCCGTTTGCCAGTATATGGGTTTTTAAATTCGTCAAAGACATGGGCGTTCCCGGGGAGAGAATCTTTTCATTGTTATGTTTTAACTTTCTACCATCGAATATGATGACCATTCCGGAGCCAATGACTTCGGCTGAGTTATTTTTAATGACCAGGCCGGTATCTTCTGCCAGCCCAATACCAATAATATGAGGGAACTTCGCCACTGCCTCTGCCAATCGCCCAAAGCGGCCTCTCTTTATAAAATGCGTGTCAATGGTAACTTGCGCTATCAAGCCCAAGCCCTCTCTCATTCGCACTGCTCCCTTAATGAATGATTCCTTGGCACTACCACCTGAAATCATTTCTGTGGCCATTGCCATTGCGCCCGCACTTGTACCCGCGATCACAAAATTCTCTACATTTTGATAACGGTCTTTTAAAATCGCATGAATTTTCGTATCCCCGATTTTCTCGGTAATCTTCGATTGATCTCCCCCGGAGAACATCACACAATTGGCCGATGAAATAAGTTCAATGGCTTGTGCCGCTTCGGCATCTTCTCGAGATCGGATATCCAATACGACCACATTTTTACACCCCAAGGTTCCAAAAGCGCTCAAATAGTTTTCCCCAACCTCTACAGGGATACTCGATGCAGTAGGGATTACCACAATGTTGGCCTCAATACCCCCGGATTCTTGTACTACTCTATGTAGGATTCCTTCGCTAATAAAATCTAAGGTATGCCGTTCGTTTTGTTCTATCCCCTTGTCTTCATTCCCACCAACCGGGATCAGTGTTCCCTTCTTAAATTTCATGTAACGGAGTTAACTTTTAATAAGGCACAAAAATAAAGCAAATTTTTTGCCGAATATGTATATATTTATATTCTTTCAACGAAACTAAACATCAGGGATATGAACATTATAAGCATCAATGCAATGAGGGGGCCGAACTATTGGTCGGTAAGGCGTCATAAGTTAATTGTAATGGTGTTAGACCTGGAAGAAATGGAAGAATTTCCATCCAATAAAATAGCGGGCTTTCCGGAAAGGTTAAAGGAAATGTTTCCAAGCATGTATTCGCACCGTTGTTCGGAGGGTTGCGAAGGCGGATTTTTTATGCGGGTAGATGACGGAACTTGGATGGGGCACATTATAGAACATATTGCGCTTGAGATACAAACCTTGGCCGGGATGGATACTGGTTTTGGCAGAACCCGCGGATACGGTGAAGAAGGGGTTTACAGCGTTGTGTTTTCGTATATAGAAGAGTCCGTTGGCAGATACGCCGCTAAAACGGCCGTAGCCATTTGTGAGGCCTTGATCAAAGGGGAAGCATATGATATGACGGATGATATCCAACGAATGCGGGAACTTCGTGAAGACGATCGGCTGGGGCCAAGCACCGGTTCTATTATTGCCGAGGCGGAAGCAAGGGGAATTCCTTGGATCCGATTAAATAAATACTCCTTATGTCAATTGGGATATGGTGCGAACCAAAAACGCATACAGGCAACGGTTACCAGTGAGACCAGTAGCATCGGGGTTGAATTGGCTTGCGATAAAGAGGATACAAAATTTTTATTGGAACAGGCCGAGGTAGATGTGCCGCGGGGAGATATTATTCGACGCGAACGCAGTTTGGAGGAAGCCTGTAAGTATGTTGGCTTTCCGTTGGTAATTAAGCCTGTTGACGGGAATCACGGTAGGGGAATCACTGTGGATATACAAAATTACGAGGACGCCTTGCTAGCCTTCAAAAATGCCAAGGAAAGCTCGCGAAGTGGTGCCATCATTGTAGAAAAGTTTATTACGGGCGACGATTATCGTTTGTTGGTGATCAATAATGTTTTGGTAGCGGCGGCAAAAAGAACGCCGGCCCATGTGATCGGGGATGGGGAATCGACCATTCAGGAATTGATAGATGAGGTGAATAAAGATCCGCGAAGGGGGTACGGTCATGAAAAAGTGTTGACACAGATCACTACAAATGAACTCACCGTCAATATCATCAAGGATGCCGGCTACACCTTGGAATCGGTGATCGCCAAGGATGAAATGTTGATTTTAAAAGACACGGCAAACCTCAGTACCGGAGGAACGGCAGAAGATGTGACCGATATCGTACACCCGGCAAATGTATCGATGGTAGAGCGAATTTCAAAGATCATTGATTTGGATATATGTGGTGTTGATATCATGACAACCGATATTTCCAAACCACTTGCAGATACTGGTGGAGCCGTACTGGAAGTAAATGCCGGCCCGGGTTTCAGGATGCATTTAGCCCCCACAAAAGGGTTGCCAAGAAATGTGGCGGGGCATGTGATCGATAAATTGTTTCCTAAAGGAAAAACCGGCCGTATCCCTATTGTAGCGATTACGGGCACCAATGGAAAGACCACTACGACGAGGTTGATTGCCCATATGGCAAAAATGAGCGGGCATCGTGTCGGCTATACTACAAGCGATGGGGTGTATATTCAGAATCGCCTGCTGATGACCGGAGATTGCACCGGCCCTGCAAGTGCCGAGTTTGTTTTAAAGGACCCCACCGTAAATTATGCCGTTTTAGAAAGTGCGAGGGGCGGACTCCTACGCGCCGGATTGGGCTTTAAAAAATGTGATATTGGAATTGTGACCAATATATCTGCCGATCATTTGGGTTTAAAAGGAATTCATACAGTAGAGCAGCTTGCGAAAGTAAAAGGGGTGATTCCAGAAACCGTTTTACCCGACGGCTACGCGATTTTAAATGCCGATGATGACCTGGTCTATAATATGAGACGTAGTTTAGATTGCAATGTAGCATTGTTTTCTATGGATGAGAACAATCCTAGAATCAAAGCATTGCAACGTATAGGGGGTATAACGGCCGTATACGAAAATGGGTTTGTAACGATTTGCAGAGGTGAATGGAAAATGAGGGTCATGAAAGCAGAGGATATTCCCTTGACTTATGGCGGAAAAGCGACATTTATGATTCAGAATGTACTACCGGCCATTCTTACCGCTAATATTCAAGGAACCAGTATCGAGGATATGAAGGCAGGTTTGGAAACCTTTATTCCTTCCGCGACACAAACACCGGGACGTTTGAACTTGTTTCAGTTTAACAACTTCACGATTTTGTTGGATTACGCGCACAACCCTGCAGGAATGCGCGCTTTGCAGAGATTTGTTGCCGAATTGGATGCTACTGTAAAAGTGGGGATTATCGCAGGTATTGGCGATAGGCGTATAGAAGATAATAATGAAATGGGAAGTATCGCAGCGGAAATGTTTGATGAGGTAATTATTAGGCAAGACAAGCGTTTGCGCGGGAAAACTGAGGAAGAGCTTATCAAGATGTTGAATGATGGCATTAAAATGAAAGACCCTAATAAGAAGACCATGATTATTCCTTCTGAAAAAGAAGCGATCACGTATGCGATTAAAAATGCAGTGAAAGGTTCGCTGATTATTTTGTGCAGCGATGTGATTCCGGATGCGCTGGATTTGGTTCAAAAATTCAAGGACTTGGAGTCAAAGGGCGAATTGGTATTCGCCGACTAAAAAAGGGTTGGTCGTATTTTTAGTGTTTGTTACCTTCCTTTTTGTGCCAGAAATAAAATTGTTGAGTGAGCAAGGTTACTGCGGGTTTACCTTCCTTTTTCTATACCTTGCATAGATCATACAAGCCGCTGGTCTTTGCACTCGTAGGCAACGGGCATTTTATGTACGGTTTAAAAACCCTTTGGCGATGGCATCTACAATGCTATGATGGGCACCCCATTTATCGTATACTTCCAACGCCCAATCTTTGATCAAGCTCTTACATTCCGTTTCATTGGAAGCGGTACGAACAATATCGGTGGTAGTGATATCTCCTCTTTCAAGTACATTCGGAGGACGCAAATATTCATCTTGTTTATGAACTTTGTATTTGTTCAAATAGTCACTAAGTTTTGGGGATAGATCATACGTCCATTTGATTTTATAGTAAAATACCAAATGCAATCTTGAGAGATGAAAATGATTATTCCACCTGCCGTGAATTTCAGGATGTTGCAATGTATGCGCGTCAACAATTAAAAATCTGTAGCAATGGTTCTGAATGTTTGAAAAATCAATAGCTTGAAATCCAAGATTGAAAATTTCCAGACATTCGTGAATTCCGCGTTTTGTATCTGCACCACAAAATTGACACGATCCATCATCTAGAAGCGTTACACCATTCTTTTCTGCTAAAGCAACGTAATTTTGCATTGTATTTTTTGCTTGTTCCGAACCATTACGCATTCGTGTCAACGATATCCCACCGATAAAAACGAAGATAAAAAGTCCGTTCTTTTGAAATTTTTGGTTTCACCTGAGTTTTGTGTAAACAATCAATTATGCTAAAATAGCATTCCCGTAAAAATCGACAAGTGATTTTCTCCATGTTTGTGGAAAAGGGTGTTTTTTCAACTCTTCCATATCATAGGCCATTAACGTAGATTTGGATATGGCCACGAGGCGACTGTGGCTCTTACTATAGATTTTCCCTTCACAAATCACCCTATCTTCCAATAATTCAATAATATCCATAGCAACGAGGATCTGGTCAGGGTAGGTTACTGGAACGATATATTTACAATCTTGCCAGGCCAGAATGGGAACGATTTTTTTAAACTCGTACATTCCCCCGCTCATTTTTTGAAACATTTTAATGCGAGCAGATTCTATCCAACGCAGATAAACCGTATTGTTTACATGTTGGGCGGCATCCATATCGCCCCATTGTACAGGGAGTTCCAAAGAGACGAAACTATCGGAAATGTTATCGATCATGTAACTGTTTGTTTTAATTTACGATTAATTTTTTATGAATATAGGAATATATTCCGCAGCGTTAAAAGCCTTCCCTTTTTGATACCAGTTTTTCGCGAATGGTTCCGTTTTCAATTTGAAAATGGTATGATTGGGTGAATTTTATCGCAATTCGACCCTTACAGGTATTTTAATTTGAAAAAGACCATTTATACACTTTTAAGCCCCATCCACAAATTATTGTTGCAGTACACTCCATAAATTTTCTAGCTTTAAGATGGTTTCGCGTCCTTTCTTTCTACTTTGGAGTCCAACGGGTGTTATAGGATTAATAACGTCCGTTTCTTCAAAAGTGCAATACCGTTTTGCAACAAGGGCAAGGGTAGGGAGGGGCGACGGACTGTAAAGCTATTACTCATGAGAGTTTATCAAATACTAAATACATGTGCGTTGCTCATAGTCATTTTGATTGGCTGTTCTAACAACGATAATTCGCAGGAACCTAACAACGAACCGCAGGTCGGTGTCATTGACCCCGCCTTGGTCGGTACTTGGTCGGGAAGCTTGAACGGCAGTTTTGGCGCCGCCGATATGACCATGGAACTTTCGGCCGATGGGGGACTATCGGCAGAGGGGTCTACCGCACTCTATTGCCCCATTGCAGCAAAATGGGAGGTGATAGGAGGAAGGTTCAAGGCCAAGGGCAACGATGATTGTGACGGCACCTCGGTAACGTTTGACGCAGCTTACTCCACGACAAAGTTGGTCGGTACATGGAATGCGAGTAGTGGCAACAATGGCACTTTTACAGCGGAAAAGCAATAGCGTTTAAGGATATCATCACTATGCAAGCGCCCATTTTAGACCTTACGGATCTATTTTTATGGATTCTTATTTACAGTGTATTGTTCACCGTGTACCCCGGAGGTCTTATGCCATTCAAACGTAAATACGTAATAGCTTGCGCTCTATGATGTGCCGTATGGCTCTCGCCGCGTAAAATCAGGTCTAGATACGAATGCCCTGATAAAAAGGCCGGCTTTTCTTTTGTTTCTCCTTTTGTCAAACTTTCATCGCTTAGATTGACCAGACTTGAAATCACATAGTCAAAAGTATCTGCAATGTATTTTGAGACCATTACCTTATTTGTTTCTGAATCTCTTTCCAACAGATGATCGGGTTGAAACAAGTTTATAGGATCGGGACGTGGAAGCAGGAATTTTGCTTGTATAAGTGCATTAAAATCGGGGTATGTTTTGGAGTCAACTAGTATGCCAATATAAAAATTATTGATCAGCCCCAGATGCATAAAGTGTTGGGCAAAAGTCATTTGCTCCTCAGAGGGTGCATACTCTAGTTGGTCTTCAGGCATTGCATCGAAAACCGCCATGGTGTACTCTTTGGATTTCTTCCATCTTTTAATCAAGATATCCATCATTGGATTATGGGTCGGTATTTTAGAGGCTATCAGTGCCAACGGGCTGAGTCCGATCAAACCGAGTAATAGTCTACGTTGCATAGTGTCTTTTTTAGATTACATAGATTCTAAATGTATTCCATAAAGTGCGAATCTGAAAAAATGACAGGGTTAATTAGTGCAAATGACCTGAAAATTAAGACGGGACTAGTACCTTTTATTAAGAGAATAATTGAAATTTCATGAGGTAAATAAACTGTTCCTTGTTCTAGAGCCTATTTCCATTTCGTGTTTTTTATTCGAAACAGGTCGCTCTTCACCATTGTTTTTATACCTTGATTTTGTAAACGATAGGACCTATCACGAATACAAAATAGCCAATAAAAAAACCGATGGTATAGGGCACCATGTTT
>CALIIC010000155.1 GCA_938020445.1 uncultured Flavobacteriaceae bacterium
GAAGGTATGCCGCGTTTGGAAATGGTTGAAGAAACCGATACCGAAATGACACTCCAAATGAGTCTAGAAACAACTCAAAAACTGAAAAACAGCACGGCAACAATTAGTCCGTTCAGTGTCTATAAAATGCCTTTAACTTCAAAATCTGTGGTTTTTAAAGCGATGAAATAGCTATGTTGTTTGAAAAATGCCAGGTTACGGTTCTACGGTCCGCTTTTTTCGATAAGGCGCTTGCCCGTTTTTTTATTTTACCGGAATAAACGTTTTTATAACATTCTATCGATTAAAACGGTGTTTCAGAGCACTATTTTGAGCGGTTGTATTTGCAGATTTATCTTTGCTGTACGGAATCCCAAATTTTGTACTTATGAAGACTTGTACCACGCTTTTATGCATTTTAGCCTTGCTTTTTCTTGGTGAAAGCTATGCACAAGAACCAATCGAACTAACTGCTAAGGATAGTATTGTTCAAAGTTCGGCCATACTTGGTTTGGGCTATAATATTGTTGATGATTCCGGTAACGTATTAGATGAATTTTTTGATATAAATGCTGAATGGAATGCGGTTGCTTTCCCTTCTAGGATCAGTATTGGGCGTTATTTCAAAAGCGGAATCGGCTTAGAGGCGATCGCCACCTACAACAAGTATAAGGTAGGAAAAACAGTCGATGGTGTAATCAATATGCAAGAATCAGATTATATAGGTTTTGACTCCCGCATTACATATGATCTAAACCAATTGATTGGGCAAACTGCTTGGTTTGATCCCTATGTGGGGGCTGGTTTGGGATATACCGACGCCAATAATATTTCACGTGGTACGTACAACGCTATCCTCGGATTCAGAGTTTGGTTTTCCGATAAATGGGGTGTAGATCTTAATACCACGGGTAAATGGGCAATGGGAGACAAAGGTGCTTCAAATCATATTCAACATGGGGCCGGTGTCGTATACCAATTTGCAATTGAGAAAGGCCTTTCGAAGAAAGGGGCGGAAAAGCTAGCGCAGTTACAGGCCATTGAGAAAGAGAAACAACGTGTTCAAGATTCTATTGCGGCTGCTGATCGTGCTAAGGAAGATGCCCTTTTAGCGGAGCGTTTGGCCGCAGAAAGAGAACAAGCTAGATTAGCGGCGGTCGAAAAAGCAAAATCCGATGCTGAAAATGAGCGTAAGACGGCACTTGAAACTAAAATCAAGGCACTTGGTTTCGTCTATTTTGATTTGAACTCATCTTATTTAAATAAAGATTCTAAGAATGTTTTGGACGCGCTTACGGAAATATTGACAGATGCCCCTGAAGTAACCTTGAGAATTGCATCCCATACCGACTCACGTGGTACTGATACATATAATAAATGGTTGTCCGAAAGAAGAGTACAGCGCACAATAGGTTATCTGGTCGCAAAGGGGATCGCCAAGGAGCGTTTAGATGCCGAAGGAATGGGTGAAAGCAATTTATTGAATGAATGTGATGATACGGTATACTGTTCGGAAGAGAAGCACAAGGTAAACCGTAGGTCTGAGTTTATAGTAACGAAATACTAAATGCCAATTAAAAATGGAGAAGCCCTGGCGGTACAGTCAGGGTTTTTTTTGTCTAATTTTTAAGCGGATACTGTTCTCCTGTCTACTTTTTTATAGATAATTAGATATATGGTTCCCAGGAAAACCAAGCAGCCCAAAGATACGGCTAGTTGGGTAAAAAGTGGGTGATTTTGAAAAACGACTACTGGAACAACTAGTAGCAGTTGAATACCGCTAAAAATACCGGAAACCTGTAAATGTGATAAACTTGTTTTTTGCACCAACCGCTGGTACAAATGGGAACGATGCGGTTCTAAGATATTCTCTTTATTCAAGAGTCGCCTTAGCACCGTAAACCCACCATCAATACCATATACAAGTACGAGCAGTAGTGGGAGGGGAGATAGTGTTTCTTGAATAAATGTGAGTAGTAAAAAGGCAATGACCAATGCAATTGAGATACTGCCAACATCTCCTGCAAAAAAACGCGCTTTCTTCCGAAAATTAAAAAAACCAAATACGATTATGGAGATGATGGGATAAATGATAAAATCATCCGGTATAAGGATCAGGCTTTTGTTGAGTAGAAAAAAACCAAACAAGGTTGCCAAACTACAGAGGCCCGTTATACCGTTTATTCCGTCCATAAAGTTATAAACGTTCGTAAAACCAATAGTTACTATCAAAAGGCCCAATGTGAATAAATAGGGAGAAGTAACGAAGCCCACCTCATACAACAATAATCCTAAAGCAATAAATTGGAATACCAATCGGAATTTGGCACCAAGGGTTACCAGATCATCTATAAAACTAACGATCGCAATTAACGAAAGTCCAAGAATAAAAAAGGGATATTCAAAACCAGATACTACAAAATAGAGTAGCATTGAGAGAAAGAAAAGGATACCCCCGCCACGAATAGTGGGTACGGTATGGGAACTACGCTCATTGGGTTTGTCTATGATGTTGAACCTACTGGCCAACCGCAAGTATATGAAAGCCATCAAAACCAACAGAATGGCTACAATCGAGTAATGCGCAATTGGCGGTAAGGTTGTCATACAAAATGGGTAGAAGCGAACGTTTGCTCCTTATTTTCTTGATTTTTCTCCTTGGCCGTATAAACTGACGCCAGGTTTTTTGATATTACTCGTTAACGCTCTATGACACAGTTCTCTAACACCAATACATCCATTTGCGTACGGTCAAAACAGGCGTATGCCTCTTGCGGAGTGTTTACGATAGGTTCGTTTTCATTGAAAGAGGTGTTTAGTAGAATCGGAACGTTGGTCTTGGCTCTAAAAGCATCAATAAGACCATAATAGCGCGGAGATACCTCTTTATCTACGCTTTGTAGGCGTCCTGTGCCATCAACATGGGTAACAGCTGGTATATCGGCATGTTTTTCCTTTTTTATAGGAAATACTTTCTCCATAAAGGGTACTTCGTCATTGTAAACAAAATACTCATCTACATACTCTTTAAGAATAGAAGGAGCAAAGGGCCTAAAACTCTCTCTTCGTTTAATTTTTAAATTAAGCAATTCCTTCGCTTTTTCATTTCTAGGATCTGCTATTATTGAGCGGTTCCCCAAAGCTCTAGGGCCAAATTCCGCTTTTCCTTGAAACCACCCCACAACGCTCGGTACAATCAACTTATCACTGATATAATCATACAAAGCATCGTCTTCCATTCTTTTATACGGAATGTTGTTCTCCTTTAAAAAAGCCTCTACTTCCTCGTTGGTAAATGAAGAACCGGTACTCGCTGTTTTTATACCTTCTGTTCTGGGCATTTTTAAGTTCTGGTGGTAATGGTACAAGGCGGATCCCATTGAGATGCCCGCATCATGACCTGCAGACGGTATATAAAGGTTTTCAAAAGATGTATTTGCGATAATTTTACCATTTGCAACCGAATTTTGGGCTACCCCGCCGGCAATACAAACGTTCTTGCTGCCAGTGCGCTTCTGCAAATGGTTCAGCATATGGAAGATAACATTTTCGGTAAACACCTGTACCGACTTGGCCAAATCTTTGTGATATTGGGTAAGTTCTTCGTTTTTCTTTCTTGGTGTACCGAATTCTTTGTCAAATTTTTTAGAGAAGAAAGAGGGAACAACCGGTTGATTGTTTTCGTAAAGCACCTTGATTTCATCAAAATAGGATGAATCCCATGACCAAAGACCGTTCTCTTTTAGTTTTACAATTTTCATAATTTGATCTACATACTTGGGCTCTCCGTAGGGAGCAAGTCCCATTACTTTATACTCATCACCGTAATGCGGAAAACCAAGATAATGTGTAAACGCAGTATAAATGAATCCTAAGGAAACTGGAAAATCGATTGAATCTAAAACCTCAAATTGATTGCCTTTCCCATATGCAATCATTGTTGTCGTAAAATCACCAGAACCATCAATTGAAATAATGGCTGATTCCTCAAAAGGAGAAGCAAAAAATGTGGAGGCCAAATGTGCTCTATGGTGCTCTATATTTCGAAGTTTTTTGTTTACGGACTCTTCCGAAACATCAAAGGCCCTGGCGAAATATTCAGCCATGGAGGTAATATGCTTGCGATTTGAAAGACGATCCTTTAGCAAAGACGATATTTTGCCCACATTCTTAAGAACATAGAGCATTTTTCGATCCATTTTTGCACTTGTATCCCGTCCTATGGTAATATGATCAACTTCTTCCAAGGTTACGTTTGCCTCTTCTAGGCAAAAACGAATAGCCTGTTCAGGAAAACCAGCCCAGTGTTTTATCCGGGTAAAGCGTTCCTCTTCGGTTGCTGCAATAAGTTTTCCATTTACAAAAATTGCCGCTGAAGAGTCGGCATGGTGGGTATTAAGTCCTAATACAATCATTTTTAGTCTGGTGTTTTAATCAACTTTTGTTCTTACTAATATGCGATGACCCGTAAAGGGCGCAAAAATAAGGGGATTTGATGAATAGTGGGGGAAATGTTCGTTCAACCGTGCATAAAAAGGGGTTAAAAATAAGAAATGAGACTTTAAATTCGATGGATGTTTTAAAAAACTATTTCCATCTTTCCTACTTGTTTTAACTCATTCCTCTATTTAACGTTTTCTGCGATTAATTATTATAAGGGGATTCTTTTCTCAAATGAATTAAGTGCCCTAATGGAAATCAAAAGTATTGCTTTAGTTTTGGTATTAACCTTATAAAGGGATAAAAAATGGTTACAGGAAGCTTATTTTTTTTAAAAGCCCTGTAGCACTCTTTATTTCCGGTAATCATATTTTTTATACTTTTGTTGCTCGCTCCGCCCAAACGCATGCGTACCATGGGTTCATTGATATAGGCGGACTTCAATTGGTGTTTTTCTAGAAATCGTAGCATAAGTTCAAAGTCTCCCGCTAGTGAAAACTCTAAATCAAAATATCCATATTTTTCGTAGACTCTTTTTCGTACGAAAAAGGAGGGATGCGCAGGATGCCAGCCTTTCATAAAACTTCCTTTAATGTAAGGGCCACTGCTCCATGTACGCACAATGGTATCTGTATTTTGTTGATTTACGTAGTATAGGTCTCCGAAAACAATATCAACGGACTCATCGGTAAATTGTTCCGCCACCTTCCGAATCATATCTTCGGAATTATAAAAATCATCTGAATTCAAGATACCAACAATTTCTCCAGTGGCAAGTTTGAGACCTTTGTTCATTGCGTCATAAATACCTTCGTCTTTCTCTGATATCAACTGCTGAACACGACTGGGAGTACTTTTTATTTTAGATACGGTGGTGTCTTTCGAAGCTCCATCTATAATGATGTGTTCTATGTTTTCATAGGTTTGGTTATTGACACTTGCAATACAATCACCTACGAATTCTTCGCTATTATAGGTACCGGTAACGATACTAACTTTCATAAATATCTTTTGACTGTATAGGAATCTTTAAAACATAGGAAATACAAAAATAGTATACTTCTTGGCAGGCAATTTATAAAATCGCATATTTTTTTTTCCGAACCTCTTGGTAAAAAGCAATAGTTTCATCAAAGGTGCGCTGCCAAGAATAACGTTTTACGTTTTCTTTTCCTTTCGTTATGATATCCTTTCTGAAGAAATCGTTGTTCAACAATTGCATAGCTTTGGCAAAGGCTTTCGCCGAGTCATCCTCTACAAGTACTCCACTTTCACCAAGCACTTCTGGTATAGAAGACGCACTGTAAGCAACTACTGGACATCCTGTTTTTTGCGCTTCTACCGGCGGTATTCCAAAACCTTCGTAGATTGATGGGTATAACAAACAAAAAGCGAAATTGTAAAGAATGTTCAATTGTTCCGTATCAATGTTGTTATAATGGCGATATCCGATACTTTTTAACTCCCGATTTAGCAATGCTTCTTCTTTAACAGTTAGTTCACCACCACCAACAAAAATCAAAGGTCTGTTAACAATCCTAGATGCCTTTACCGCTCTCTTGAAATTTTTATAGCTCGAACTTCTATCGCCAACATAAATCGTATAGCAGTAACATGGAAAAGGGATGTCGCTCTCATTAAAAACTTCTGTGGGAAGCTTGCGAAAAGTTTGCCCCACCCCGTTGTAAATTACCTTAATGTTTTTATCGGCGGCTTCTGGAATGAATTTAAGCAAGTCATTTTTGGTGTTCTCTGAAATACAGATGATGCCATCGGATTTTAAAATGGCTTTCTTTTTCTGATAACTATGTACCAACCGTTTTAAACCTGAGGAGAAATTCTCGTAGGTAAAGTCATGAATAGTAGTAATATTTAAATGATTCGGGTTTTTAGAAACCCGGTAATAACTAGAATGAAAGATACTTTCTTCGTTGAGATTGGGAAGTTGCAAATTTAAATATCTACCAAAAACTGGGATGGAATTGGTTTCAATAAGAGTGCCCTTGCCTTCAAAAGAAATTTTGTTGTCAAATATATTTTTTGACCTATTACCTTCCTCTATGTAAGACAATTCAAAGCTCTTGTTGTCTTTAAGCTGATTGAGCAAGTGATACCAATATACGGAGATGCCTCCCGATTGCTGAAGTGAGAAGATTACATTGTCTAGTATAACATTCATCTATTTGGGGAATATGGGAGTTTAGGGCTTTACTTAAATTTTGATAACAATCCAGTCAAAGGGAATTTAAAATATGTACGGCTGGGACATTGTTATAGATGTTAAGGTCAGTAGATTCTTCGACTATTTTATCAATCTCTCATAAAGATCAAGATATTTTATGAAATTCTTATCTTTTGCATAGAGAGAAGTTGCCCGTTCACGACATGCTGTCCTAAAAAATCCTTTCCCCTTTTGTTTTATGTACTGTGTACTCCGATATAGTGCAGGGACATCATTTTTTACATTAACATACCCCACTTCAGGGATGACCATTTCGGGACAAGCGGTAGCATTGTATACAACGACCGGCGTTCCACAAGCCATTGCCTCGGCGGTTGTTAAACCAAACGATTCTTCCAAAGAGGTATTTACATATACATCTGCGGTAGAATACCATTCGGCAAGTTCTTCAATACTATCAGTACGTTCAATACCAATAATATTTTCAGGAAGTGAGGCGATTTGCTTTTTGGTTAAACCAATGAGTACAATTGTTTCGTCTTTTTGTAGGTGCATTGCCAGTATCAAAAAATCTGCAAGCCCTTTATTGGAACTCCAGACACTCGCCACACCTATAATGATAAACCGATTTTCAAGGCCAAACTTTTTTCGAATGGCTTTATCTGACCTTGGTGCAAAAGTGGCTGTATCTATCCCATTTAAAATTACCTCGGCAGGATGTGTTGAAAGAAAGGATTTTTGAACGGTTTTTTGTAACCAATTTGATACCGTTACAATGGTAAGGTTACCTAGTTTCGAGAATGCACCCTTTTTTTGAATGTGGTTTCGTTTAGACCTATCAACGCCCCAACTGGAAGGATACACCTGTAATTGGGGACATTTTTGACAACTGGTCTTCCATTTTTCACAACCAACATGTTCGAAATGTGTACAATGACCGGTCATGGGCCAACAATCATGAAAGGTCCATACTACGGGAATTCCCTTGTGATTTAGATAATCGAACAGGAGTTCATAATTGATATAGTACCCATGAATATTGTGTAGATGTATCAAAGTGGGCGCTATT
>CALIIC010000156.1 GCA_938020445.1 uncultured Flavobacteriaceae bacterium
GGACGATGCAAAACCGACCATCTTATTTTATATGCATTTTGACGGGCAATCGGTAGACCCCTCCAAATGGTCACAGCCCGATCCTTACAAAATGGTTTTAAAATCTAAAGAGGGAGATACTTGGACAGATCATTCTTTCGAAGAATTGGCAGATGACATCGATTATGACTGGCGGCTTTTCGGGCGGTCTACTTCCGATGACAAGGGGCCCATCGTCATGTTCCTCAATACCATCGACCTTTTAAAAAAGAACGCCGTCGAAATCCCCTTCAACGTAAAAATCATTTTAGACAGTGAGGAAGAAAAAGGCAGCAAGCCCTTACCAAAGGCGGTAAAGGAATACCGTGAACTTTTAAAGGCCGACTTTTTGGTCATCAACGACGGGCCGGTACACGTATCGGGAAAACCGACGGTGGTCTACGGATGCCGTGGCATTACTACCCTGGCTTTGACCACCTATGGCCCTATCCGACCTCAGCATAGCGGGCATTATGGTAACTACGCTCCCAATCCCGGCTTTCAATTGGCGCAGGCCCTGGCCGGCATGAAAGACACCGATGGGCGCGTCTTGATTCCCGGGTATTATGATGGCATCACCATCGACGAGGCGACCCTGGCCATTTTAAAAAGTGTTCCCGATGATGCCAATACCATCAATACCAATCTGGCTATCAAAACACCTGAAAAAGTAGGGGGCTTTTACCAAGAGGCGCTGCAATACCCTTCACTCAACATTCGCGGACTAGCGTCTGGCTGGGTAGGTGAAAAGGCACGTACCATTGTCCCTGAAAGTGCCACGGCCGAAATTGACCTACGTTTGGTACCAGAATCGGACGGAACCCGCCTGAAAGGCTTGGTCAAAAAACACCTAGAAAAGCAAGGGTTCTACATCACTTCAACAACACCCACAAAAGAACAGCGAGCGGCACACGATAAAATCATGATGATCAAGGAAGGCAGCGTTACCAATGCGTTCCGAACCGACCTCAACAATTCTTACGGTAATTTCTTAGTAAACAGCCTTCAAACTACCTTTGGGGAAGAAGTGGTACAAATTCGGATCATGGGCGGTACCGTGCCCATTGCGCCCTTTATCAATGAATTGAAGATTCCCGCCTTTATCGTACCCATGGTCAACCCGGATAACAATCAACACAGTCCCGATGAGAACCTCCGCATAGGGCAGATTGCCTACGGAATTCAGGCGTTTTATGGTTTATTGAGTACAAAATTGCCGCAATAGTACTATCCCGAAATTCTTTTCGTTTTAGTAATGAACAACTCACTTTGTTGGCATGGCTATAAAAAGAATTCTGCTACTATTCATTTGTTTGACGGTCTTCCAGGCCCAAGGACAACATACCGTTATTCTCGATAGCCTTAGCAATGAGCCCGTGCCCTTTGCCACCATTTCTTTCGGAGATGGCCTGGGAACTTTTGCCGACGACGATGGCGTCTTCGCTTTTACAAAAAAACGATACAGCGATATAGACACGCTCTATGTTTCCGCAATGGGCTATGCCGAGAAGGCAGTACCCACCGATCCTTTTCCCGAAAAAATACGGCTACGCCCCGAAGTCTCCCAATTGAGCGAAGTAGTCGTCTCGGCCCGGAAGGAAGGGAAATTTAAAACGCGGAAGCGCAAGGCCACCACCCATACCGATGTTTTTGCCTGTTGGTTGCCCACTGTGGAAAGCGAAGTCGCCGTGCTCTTTCAACGCAGCGAAGGCAAGGCCACCCAAATCGCCAAATTGTTACTACCCATCAATGCAGAATCAAAATACAAATCGAAAGGCAAAGGCGCCTTCCCCACTATTTTCAGAATTCAGTTTTACGAAAATCAGGGCGGACTCCCGGGCACGCAGATCGGCTACGAAGAGGTGGTGTTCCCCATTAATTCAAAAGAAGACAAGGTCTTTGAACTTGAGATAGAAGACAAATCGATTTTCATTCCGGAAGGAGGCCTATTCGTATCCCTACAAGTGTTAGGATATGCCAACAAAGCTGGGCGTTTGGCCCAAACCAAAAAGTACCGTGAAATTAAAACGCCCCGCGGTGTGCAAAAAATATCGACTTCCTTTAGGCCGCTGTTGCCCTTTACAAAAGGAACCCTGCAGCAACGTACGTTTGTACGACGCATTTTTCTAAACGATAAAAAATGGCAGGTGTTCGACAAGACCTATAACAAGAACTCCAAATTGATCCAAACCGGAAATCGCAATTATGATATGGGAGCGGTTTTGAAGGTGTACGAGGAATAAAAGTGTAATTGCAAGGGGCAAGTTCAGGTGCAAGTTCAAACTCAAACGTCAAATACAAATTCAAAAAAGCGCTGTGTTCGGTGTTCGGTGCTGAAAAAATTCAAATTCAAACGTCCAACGCAAATACAAAAGGTTAGAAGCCCGGTGTCTGATGCTCGGCGTTAAGCATAAGAATCGAAGTACATTCAAAACAATTTTCGTCCTTCCTATTTTTTCTTTTCACGGAACGACCTAGGTCTCACTTCTAAGTTCTCAAGTCTTATATCTTGTGTCTTTCAGCGAAGCGGTCTTTCCTCTTTCAACGAAGTTGGGACTAAGCTCAACCCGACAGGAACAAGTTCAAATTCAAAATAGGTTATAAGTTCGGAGTGATGAGTTATAAGTTCCTAGTACAAGAATCATAGACGACGGGAAGGGCATATTACTGTTCACTGCTTACCGTTTACTAACTACTCTTTACGTAATACTGTTTACTGATTACTCTTTACTTAATACTGCATACTGCTCACTAAAAGCCTTCTTTCAGCGCAGCGGTCTTTTCTCTTTCGCCTTTTCGTCTATTGTCTAATCATCTAACTTCTAAGTCCCCAAGTCTAACTTCTCACACCTTCCTTTAAGATTTCTTTAAGACCAGATTGCAAAACTATCACGGAAAATTGAACTCTGTGTGATTTGCCTGTTATACGATAGCCGTTCATTTGTGGAAACATTCTAAAATCCCTAAAAATGAAGAGAGTACATTTATTTGCAAGTTTTCTATTTGCACTAATTCTAGTTGGCTGTAGCGATGATGATGACGGCCAAGATCCAGTAGTAGTGCCGGTCGCCGGGAGTATTAGTGGAGGTCCCTTTACCTTTTGTGTGGATGGCACTCCCGATATGGTGAGTGGCGTTTCGGTTACCGGAACTACTTCCGTAGGAACCAATAGCACCTGGGTCGTCACCGATGAAGAACTAAATATCTTAGGGTTGCCCCCAACGGTAGCCGCTTTGGAAGGTGTTAATTTTGATGATGCCGGTGGTGGAGTGTGCCTTATTTGGTACTTGCGTTATGAAGATGATCTTACTGGAGCAGAAGTAGGCATGAATGCGGGAGACCTTGGTGGTTCTTTTGACCTATCGAACTCTATTACCGTCACACGGAATGCAACAGAGGCCGGTACGATAACCGGTGGTCCCTTTGAGTTTGATGTAGATGGAGAGGCCGATATGGTGAGTGGTATTACGCTCGACAATCCCGATGCAGCAGGCACGAACAGTACTTGGGTGATCACTGATGCGGATGGAAACATTCTAGGTTTACCACCCACTTTAGAAGCCGTGGAAGGCGTAAACTTTGATGAAGCCGGCACAGGTGTTTGTCTGATCTGGTATTTACGGTACGAAGATGGCCTGCAAGGGGCAGAAATGGGCATGAACGCCAATGATCTTGAAGGGTGTTTTGATCTTTCAAACTCGATTACCGTTACTAGAAACCAAGTGGCGAATGCAGGGGCGCTTGAAGGCGGACCGTATACTTTTTGTGTTGATGGTACCGCTGATTTTGTTAATGATATTACGTTAGATGCCACAAATGCCTATGGTAGTAGTAGTACTTGGGTGATTACCGATGCCGATGGAATGATTTTGGGCTTACCACCGACGCTCGACGCTGTTAAAGGAGTTGATTTCGATGCTGCGGGTGGCGGTGTTTGCCTTATCTGGTATGCTCGTTATGAAGGCGACATAGAAGGCGCCGAAATGGGACTAAATGCCAATGACATTACGGGAGACTTTGATCTTTCGAATCCCATCACCGTGACCAGAAATAAGCCGGAAGCTGGAACCCTTACGGGTGGAGAGTTCAACTTTGTAGTTGATGGCACCCCTGACTTTGTAAGTGGTATCGCATTGGATAACCCAGATGCTAGCGGAAGTAACAGAACTTATCTGATCACCGACGCCGACGGAAACATCTTGGGTATGCCAGCGACATTGACCGATGTGGAAGGGGTTGATTTTGACGGTGCCGGAGTTGGCGTATGCCTAATATGGTACTTGCGATACGAAGATGGACTGCAAGGCCTTGGTATGGGCATGAATGCAAACGACTTTGATGGTTGCTATGATCTTTCAAATGCGATTACCGTAAACCGTACGAATTAAAATTCTTTAAAAATTTAGGATCGGTAGTAGTTGTTGCCCAATAGACGCCGATCCTGAAGATCCTTTGAAAAAGGAAATTGGAAAACCTGCGACCGCTATTTTTGGTCGTGGGTTTTTTTTAAAAACTCAAATGCAAATGTCAAATTCAAAATGCTGGAAGTCTGATGTGCGGTGCGCGATGTCAAATGCAAGTACAAGTGCAAAACTAGTTATGAGTTCGGAGTTATGAGTACAAGAATCATAGACGACAGAAAGGGTCATATCACTTGTCACTGTCTACTGTTTACTGTTTACTTAATACTGCCTACTCCGTACTAAACTTCATTGTTCATTGTCAATTGCTATGTCAGTCCGAGCCTGTCGAGGACCCATTCGCCAAAACAGACGTTTCTAGAGCTCTTTCTTGTATGCGCTTCGACAAGCTCAGCGAGACAATGGTGTCCCATTTTGTCTTTTTCCAAACAAACTCAAATACAAACGTCAAACTCAAATACAAAATAGGCTATGAGTTCGGAGTTATGAGTACAAGAATCATAGACGACAGAAAGGGTCATATCACTTGTCACTGTCTACTTTTTACTGTTTACTGTTTACTGTTTACTGTTTACTTAATACTGCAAACTGTTTACTGTCTACTTACTACTGCATACTGTCTACTGAATACTGCAAACTGTTTACTGAATACTGAATACTGACTACTACCTACTTTTCACTGAAAACCTTCTTTCAGCGCAGCGGTCTTTCGTCTTTTCATCTTTCTTCTTTACGCAACCTTCCTTCACGAAGCGACTTCCGAAGCCAACAATTCCCTTGCTTTTGTTATCAAGGCTTTGTTTTCCCGAAAACTGGGTTTCGACATTCCTTCTGACTCGATGATCATCTCATTAAGCAACTCCTTTGCTTTTTCTTTTTTGGTATTTCGAATGTAGAATTTGGCTAATTCCAGCCGTTCACGATACCGACTGAAGGGCGCATCGAATTGAGAAAGATAGTGCTCTGCCTCGCTAATTTTCCCTTGTTTCTCAAGGGCGAGGGCATATAGGAACGCTACTTCCGATTTTTTAAACTTTGTATACTCCTTGATACGCTCGGCACATTGAAGGGCATTGTCGAAATCTGTAGAAAAATAATAGGCTTCCGCCAATTTCGAAATCACATAAAAATCGTTTTGAAAGGTACCTTCAAGACAGGTCTTATAGTCCGAAATCGCCTCTTCGTACATTCCTGCTTCCAAATAGGCATCGGCGAGGTTCGAACGATTTTCAAAGGTATCTGAAAAACGGAGTTTCTTCTCGAGATCCGTAATTTTTTTACCGGGATTGATAACAGCGGTCAATCCGTCCTGGACAATTTCTACATCTCGTTTTTGAATCACATTCATGAACAAGTATGCCAATGAACCGACAATTGGAATAAAGAAGATGATCAATATCCAATAGTAAGGATACTTATTTGTGTAACAATGATAAATGCAATAGGCCTGTAGTGCCAATGAAAGGTATAGATACATTCCCCTAATGTAACAACTTAGACCGGTTCTTGGGCCTTAAGATACCAGAAATCGATAAACATCTGATTCACTAGGCCGAATTTCGGCTTGCGTTGATGTTCCCATAGAGCGAACGGGTCACTATTTTCTCATACAATTCCTTAAATTCGGATCCCTGTCCTATTTTTTGCAAGGCGTATTGTTGAATCACCAAGAGCGGCAAAACAATGTTCTCCCGTATTTTAATAGATTCACGGGAAACGGCTTCGTTCTCCATTAAAATTTTAGAACCGGATATGGTCAAGAGCATTTCTTTTGACAACTGGTACTCCTCGTGCAGAATATTCCAAAACGCGCCATACTCCTCGTTTTCTTTCATATAGCTCGTTAGCTCAAAATAACATTTTGAAAGCGACATCATACTATTGAGCATCAAGGCCTTGAACAAGGGTACTTCTTTGTAAAGCTTCTTCACCTCTTTTAGCTTCCCTTGGTCTTTCAACGTCTTTATGGCGGTTCCGATACCGAAATACCCTGGAACGTTCTGTTTCAACTGGCTCCACGAACCAACAAACGAAATTGCCCGGAGATCCGTCAGCTCAAGCTTTTTCTTATTCCCCCTTTTTCCTGGCCTGCTTCCAATATTGGCCTTTGTGTAATATTTGAGGGTACTCATATGCTCCAAATACGGCATAAATTTTTCATGATGCTTCAACGCATCATACTTGGCAAAACTCAAATCGGAAAGTTGTTCCAGCAATTGTCTTGATGCTGCCGGGATGACATTTTCCTTCCCGAAGAGATTGTTCGAAAGTCCGGCCGTTAGCAATTGCTCACTGTTGTGCATGAACTGTTCTTTGGTACCATAGGTACTGGTAATGGTCTGCCCTTGAATGGTCAATTGAATTTCATGATTGGCAATATCTTTCGTCTGCGCAGCATAAAAACGATGTGTTTTTCCGCCACCACGTGCCGGCGGGCCTCCACGGCCATCAAAGAAAATTGCACTCACCCCATTCTTACGACATATCTTGGAAAGTTGTTCTTTGGTTTTAAAAATAGACCAATTTGCCTTTACATAGCCACCATCTTTGGTACCATCGGAAAAGCCCAACATGATCGTATGTTTTTGGTCTCGCTGTGCCAAATGGGTAGTATATTCGGGAAGCTCGAACAGTTGTTGCATGGTCGCTTCCGAAGTTTCCATGCCCTTCATCGTTTCAAAAAGCGGAACAATATCGAAGGTGATCTCATCTGCCTTCCAACCGCACCAACGGAAAAGGCCAAACACAAAGAGTACCGAGAAAACATCCTCAGAATTACTTATGATATATCTGTTACAACCTTCTTCCCCGTTCTTTTCTTGAATGCTCTTTAGCTGCAGAATATTCTTGACCGTGTCTTTGACCAATGCATCGTCGAAATCGGATGGATCCAATGTGAAATTCTTATGCAGCAATATATCTACAAGGGCGTCGTGTGATAACTCCTCTAAACTTTCTTTGATCAGCTTTTTGTGCTTCAACACATCGGTGATGACCCTTGTATGTATGCTGTGATCCTGACGAATGTCCAGGGTCGCAAAATGGGTCTTGAAAATTTTCACCTTATCGATCAAATGATCGAGATCTTTTAAATAGAGTTCATGATACTTTTCCACGAGTAATTCCCGAATATCCAATAACAAATCGATAATATCGGAGTACCCCACGTGCTTGCTTGGGTCGAACATGGCGGTATATAAATTGCCCCGTAGCTTTTGCAAAGGTTCTTGCACGGCCTTGAAGGTCAATTTTTTCTGAAGTACTTTTAGGTCATTGTAATAGCACTTCATAAGATTCACACGAAGTTCATCGGCCACATCCTTGGTAATGGCCGCTGTAACGAACGGATTCCCATCCCTATCCCCTCCTGGCCAAAAGCCCAGTTTCATGATATTATGGTTCTCGAACTCTTTGTTTCGAATATTGTCTTTTATGTAGGCATACAAATCACCCACGGCATCATAATACACATTGCGAAGAATGTAAATGATATTTTTGGCCTCATCCAAAGGAGTGGGTTTTTTTGCATTGAGCAAAGAGGTAAGTCCCAATTGCTGCAAGGCCACATCAATATCATCAATTTTATCTTCAAGAATCAACGATCGTAGCTCGGCGATAATATCCAACACGGCAGGTGTATAGAATTGTGTTGGGTGTGCAGTTAATACGATTCGCGCGCTAAAGGTCGATAACTTCTTGGCCACCTGATCCCAACTTTTGTTCTTATCTACCAATTGAAAATAATCGCGAATGGTAAGTACGGTGCTATGTTCGTGAAGCTTGGGAAAGGCGGCATCCTCTACACTATCGTACAATACTACTTGCCGCTCTACATATTGAATAATGCGGAACATGAAATCAATACGATCTTCCTCCTTCACTAAATGTACATAACTATCAAAAAAGGCCTCCAAGATTTCTTGCGGATTCTTACCGGACTGCAATCCTTTCTGGCACTTGTCCAACAACAAGGGAATCAGCATCCCCACGTTCTCAATATTTCGATAGGGGAGGTTCAAGATCAAACTATTGTAGACGTTGAACTTGTTATTGACCGACTTCTTAAACTCTTTTAATCTTTCTAAATTCTGCATAAAATATCAACTACCTATTACTATAAAACTCATCTATATCCTTTAAGGACAAATCGAACTCTAAATATCGCTATAATTAGAGAATACCTCAGTGTGTTTGTAGGCTAAATAACAAAAATAGCTACCGACACCACAAAACCAACAGCCTTCACAACAATAATTTCAAAATTCAGTATCAAGCCACTACATTTACCCTGTAATCATTTAGATAGTAAATTTTTTCATTTTCATATAGTGTTCTCGTAAAAGAGTCCCGACAGCAATGTAGGGACTCTTTTTAGTTGCATTAAATTGTAGTAATCAGAAGAAGGGGGTATACTGCAGCTCCCTAAAGTCTACTGTTGTAAAAGAAGGGTTTTCATTCTTCATTTTTTTGTAAGCATCTAAACTCCCCACAGCCCTATTGGCAGCTCCCGAGGGAGCGGTCAAAGAAACGGTACGAATGCTACGAGTTGTCTGGTTGTGCACGGAAGGCATTTCAAAACGATGTACACGGGGTACTTGGTCAGAAACAACTTTTAAGGACAGCCCATACCCCTTCAGGTGTTTGCGAAAGAAATATTCAGGTCCGTTTTTACTATTCCCTCCTGTAAAAAGCAAGGTATCGACCTTTTCATACTTTTCGAGATACCCCAGAACGTTTCGCAGTTGAATATTTTGCATTCCAAGGTCAGAGGCATCTATCTTTGAACGCTCGGCGCTAGCAACAATATCGCAAACACCGATGCCGCGTTCTTTTAGAAATGTCTTGCGCTGTAAGATGGCTTCCTCGGTATTTTCGAATTTAAGATTCAAATCGAAAATTCGATTTAAAATAGGCCATAATTGCCCATCGCGACTTCCGTAACAAAAATTCACATCGCCCTCCTTGAGTTCGCCTGTGGTAAATCGTGGCGGTGGTAGGGTACCAACAATTAGTTTCGTCGCTTCGGGAAACAGATAAGGCGCATATGGGTGCAGGTGTTGAAACAAGATATTCACTGAATTTAAATTCAAAAATAACCCATTTCAAATTCGACAGGTCAAAAAACCAATATAATTCCGCCTAAAACCTACCTTGGCTTCTAACAAAGGTTTTCGTACTTTTAGAAGAACACTAAAACAACCGCAATGGGAAAAGGAGATAAAAAAACTAAGAGAGGAAAAATATTTAGAGGCACCTATGGTGCTCGAAGGCGGCGCAAGGCTAAAAGAGCCGCACAAAAAAAGAAATAATTTCAAAAGAAAGGACCGCTTTACTCAACAATGAACTTCAACGCAATCGTACCGCCTTCCTCAGCGGTTAGTTCATAGGTGTAAAAACCAAGTCCGAGTGGGGTTTCCCCGACAAAATCTATGATTTGTAGATTATAGGATTGTTCGCCAGCAGTAATTGTAATACTTGCGAACTGATAGGCCTCCTCATACACCAAGTAATCTGAAAACTCACCTGCCGCAACGTTTTCATATACTTCTTCCGTACCGCTTACCGCTACCCTGTCATAGATAAAACTGTTATTGTTCTTAATACGGATATTGATTCCATTCAACTCGTCGTCACGATCGGTACAACTTACCGAAAGTAGCAGCGCGGTGAATAGACAAAATATTATTTTTTTCATGGTACCCTTATTTAAAACAGTTTATAAGGGTAAAACGAACGTAAAGCCAAGATATTATCTTACGAAGACAGGTTCATTTTCCTTGACGGTGTGAGACGGACTAAATTCATACTCATCTAAGTTGAACTGCTTTAAATCGTTGAGCGTTTTAGCTCCTGAATCTACGATATAACGTACCATTGACCCTCTTGCTTTTTTAGCAAAGAAACTGATTACTTTAAGGTTATCCCCTTTCCAATCCTTGAAAATTGGTGTAATGACAGGTACTTTCAAAGTTTTGGCATCTACAGCCCCAAAATATTCATTACTGGCCAGATTAACGAAAAGTTCATCGGTTTCCAACTCGGCGTTTAGCTGGGCGGTCAATTTCTTTTTCCAAAACTCATACAGATTTTTGTTCCTGCCTACTTTGAGTCGGGTTCCCATTTCAAGACGATAGGGCTGCATGAGGTCTAATGGTTTTAGCATTCCGTACAATCCAGATAATATTCGGAGGGTATCTTGCAGTACTTCCATTTTTTTTGTGGACAGCGAATAGGCATCCAATCCTTGATATACATCCCCATTAAAGGCATATACGGCGGGCCTTGCATTTTCAAATGTAAAAGGAAGAGAAAAATTCTGATTTCTTTCCCAGTTCAATTGCGCCAAATTATCGGAGATTCCCATAAGCTCGGAGAGTGCTTTGGGTTTCTTCTTGGCCAATACCTTGTTGAGCTTTGCGGCCTCTTCTAAAAACAGCGGCTGACTTTGATCAAATTTCGGGTATTCTTTCTCAAAATCCAGCGATTTTGCCGGGGATACTACTATTTTCATACGTTTGCTTTAACGTTCTAAAAATAATAAGGAATTTTGGGATAGCCTACCCTCTTTAACAGTAGTTTTCAATACTGGTATCAATGAAGGCTATCAACACTTTTTTAGTGTATACTTCTATTGTTTTTAATAAACAGCGAAGGGTCTAAGTACCCCTCTTGCACCTCACTATAGCCTCCCCCGATCGGCATGTGTATCGAATCTCGGATTTCTAAATGTAGGTGTGCCAGGTACTGACCCCCGGCCGTACCGATGGTGCCTATTTGAAACCCTTTCCTCACCCGATCGCCCTCGAGAACCATTATGGAATCACAATGCGCGTAGATCGATTCAATTTCCTCTCCATCGGGCAATGTATGTACAATACGAACAACTTTTCCCCAGCCCCCTTCCAAATCGTCGGCGACTGCGACCTTGCCATTGGCGATGGCGTAAATGGGATGTCCCAAATCTGAATTGCCACCGGTTACCGCATTCCAATCATCCCCTAAATGATTGTTTTTCCCAAATGCCTGCGCATTGTAGTACCCTTTCGCATCTGGTTTTCCGACTGGAAAATCAAAGCTATTGGCGTTGAATTCCTCCGGAGTTGTTGCTTGTGTTTCGGTATCTGCAAAAGCCGCGTTGATTTCAGGATCTACCAGATGGTCCGCAGCCGCTTCTTTTTTATTTTCATGATCTTTACATCCTGGAAAAAGGAAGAAATTCCCCAATAAAAAAAGAGCACAAAAGAACTTAAGAAGTCGTAACAACCCTCTATTGGCTATGTTTTGCATACTCGCGCCATTTTTGGATCCCTTGCTCCATATCTTCTGGGAGTTCCGAATCAAAACGCATACGTTCTCCTGTAACGGGATGTTCAAATCCCAGTGTTTTTGCGTGCAAGGCTTGCCTTGGAAGTATTTTGAAGGCGTTGTCAACGAACTGCTTATACTTGGTAAAGGTGGTGCCTTTAAGAATTTTTTCACCCCCATAACGCTCATCGTTGAAGAGCGTATGCCCAATGTACTTCATATGCACCCGTATCTGATGGGTTCGTCCTGTTTCGAGTCTGCAGGTGACCAAGGTAACATACCCCAACCGTTCCAACACCTCGTAATGGGTAACTGCCTCTTTTCCCTCATCCCCTTCAGGGAAGACATGCATTTGCAAGCGGTTCTTGGGATGACGGGCAATATTCCCCTCTACAGTGCCTTTGTCCGCTTCTACATTCCCCCATACCAAGGCAATGTATTCCCGTTCACTGGTTTTGTCAAAAAATTGTTTGGAAAGATGTGTCATCGCGGTCTCGGTCTTGGCGACCACTAAAAGACCAGAGGTATCCTTATCGATTCGGTGTACCAAACCGGGGCGTTCATTGCTGTTTACCGGTAAATCTTTGGTATGGTATAATAGCGCGTTGATCAAGGTTCCGGAATAATTTCCATGCCCAGGATGTACGACCATACCCGCTGGTTTATTAACTACCAAAAGCACCTCGTCCTCGTATACAATATCTAAGGGAATGTCCTCGGGAACCAATAAAAATTCATGTGGTGGATGTTCGAAGAGCACGCGTACCTCATCCCCTGCTTTTACTTTATAATTCTGCTTTACCACTGCCCCGTTCACCCAAATATTACCGCTCTTCGCGGCCTGTTGTATCTTATTACGGGTGGCATACTCGATAAAATTCATTAAGAACTTATCGACCCTTAGAGGGTCTTGCCCCTTTGATGCGGTAAACTTATGATGTTCGTATAATTCGTCCCCAGCTGCATCGGGGTTCTCTTTTGGGCCCATAGGCTATTCAGAATTGGCCTTGATTTCCGCACTTTGAGTTGTACGAGCGCCATTCCCGCATACCAGCTCTACTTTGGAAGTTTTGGGAAGTCTGTCACCAGGTTTAATACGTTTGCCCTTGTACTTTACATAGTACACCATGTCTTTTCCCAGTTCGTCGATATAGGTTGTACGCTGTACATCAAGACCTACTGCCCGTAGCATCGAAGTAGCGTTGCGCTTGGTTACCTGTTCAATTTTAGGAACAGTCACTTTTTTATAACCCGAAGGGTTTACGGTAAAATATATTTTCCGGTTCTCCTTTACCTTGTTGCCCGCAGGAGGGTTTTGATCAATAATCGAAAAACGGGGATAGTCGGGATTAAAATTGGCCGAATCCAACACCTCATACCGAAGGCCCGCTTCTTCAACGGCGGTGCGCATGTCGGGAACGGACATCTTTGAAAAATCGGGCACCTCTACAAACTCACCGTGATTGGTCGTCCCTTTAAGCCATTGAAGCGCTAAAAAAACAATAATAATGGTGGCCAATAACGCCAAACCCAACTGAATTAGAAAGGTCTTGCTTTTTAGAAAGTTTAAAAAATTTCGCATCTAGTGTACTTATTGCCTACAAATATAGGAAAACGTGTCCTTACAAATAAGGCTTCGATGGTCTAAATATGAAAGGGTCATATACATATGCCCCACAACCAACCTTACCATAAAAGAATTCAAAAAAACAGCTGTAAGCATAAAAAAAGGAATCGGAACTCTTTTTTTTCTTTACTTTGAAACGGAACTTGTTTAAACACAGCTAAAACAATCTGATGAAAAAAAATATCGCCATCATTATGGGCGGGCATTCAAGTGAACTAGAGATTTCCTTGAAAAGCGGAAATGTAGTGTATCAATATCTAAACAAGGAGAAATTTACTCCCTATCGAATTCACATTTTTAAAGAGAAATGGGTATATGTTGATGAACAAGAACAGGAACATTCTGTGGATAGGAACGACTTCTCGGTAACAATTGACGGGGAAAGCGTTCACTTTGATTGCGTTTTCAATGCAATTCATGGTTCGCCGGGAGAGGACGGCCTTATGCAGGCCTATTTTGAACTGCTCAAGATTCCTCAGACCTCTTGCGATTATTACCAGGCATCGCTCACTTTTAACAAAAGAGACCTCTTAAGTGTTTTAAAACCTTATGGTATTCCGGCCGCCCCCTCCTATTATTTAAATTTAGGAGATAAGATAGATGAAGATGCCATTGTATCAAAAGTAGGATTGCCCTGTTTTGTGAAGGCCAATAAAGCGGGCAGTAGTTTTGGGATTTCGAAAGTGTACAAAAAGGAAGAACTAATGGCTGCCATTGCCAACGCCTATAAAGAAGATGATGAAATAATCATTGAGGCTTTTCTAAATGGGGTCGAGGTTTCCGTTGGAGTCATAAAGTATCATGGAGAAACCAAGGTACTTCCTATAACTGAAATCGTAAGCGAGAACGATTTCTTTGATTATGAAGCAAAGTATCAAGGCAAGTCAAAGGAAGTTACTCCTGCCCGAATTACCGAAGAACAAGCTACTAGTGTGCGTGATATGGCAAAAAAAGTATACGATATTTTGAAAATGAAGGGCTACTCTCGAAGCGAATTCATTTTCGTTGATTCCATTCCATATATGCTTGAAATGAATACGACACCAGGATTGACCACAGAGAGTATATTACCACAACAAGCACAGGTAGCAGGCATATCGTTATCGGAATTGTTCGAGAGCGCCATAACGGAAGCACTACGATAGAAATTAGTACATTTACTTATAGTACAAAGCAGCTTAAAATGAAAAAACGCGCCATATTCCCCGGTTCTTTCGATCCATTGACACTTGGGCATTACGATATTATTCAACGCGGCATCACGCTGTTCGATGAGCTGGTCATTGCTATCGGAATCAATGCCGAAAAAAAATACATGTTCAGTCTGGAAGAACGTACTGCATTTATCGCGGAAGCATTTGCCCATGAACCCAAGATCAAAGTGATGACCTATCAAGGGCTTACGGTTGATTTCTGTCAAAAAATCGATGCCAACTTTATTTTGAGAGGCCTGCGGAATCCAGGAGATTTTGAATTTGAAAAAGCCATTGCCCATACCAATAGGAAGCTGTCGGAAATAGAAACGGTTTTTTTATTGACGTCTTCGGGGAAATCGTTTATCAGTTCTTCCATCGTGCGCGATGTCATTCGAAATGGGGGAGATTATACCGGCTTGGTTCCTGAAACGGTCCGTGTTCCCTGAAGTCATTATTTCTTGTAAGAATATTCGACATTTTTAAACTCTTTTCCCCATTCATTTCCTTAAAGACACAACGTAAATATCGATATTCACAACAATTTTAGATATTTGTAGAATATTCCTCTTAAATTAGTGGGAAAATAAAACAAATGCTAAAGGATCGCCACATACGGACGACCAGTTACCTCATCAAACAGCTACCGAAAGCCACTGCTTTTCTGAATAGCGAGCTAGAGGTTACCCATGCTTCAGATAAGTGGATTGATTATTTCCATTTCGAAGACAGGAACGTTTTTGGCAAAAAAGTGGTAGACCTCTTCGGGGATACCGGAAAAACATGGCAAAAAACCTTTAAGGAATGTCTTAAGGGTATTAGCAGTGGTACTACCGTAGAGCACTATACAAATACAGACTCAAAAGAATGTTGGTTCGAACAAACCGTTATACCTTGGTATGATGAGCAAGAGAACGTAATAGGTGTAATTTTCCAAATTGAAGATGTTACCGACAGTGTTGTGCATCAACTGGAGCTCGATAGGCTGCATTTACTGTACAATGAAAAAACAGAAATCGCTAAAATAGGAAGCTGGAATTATGATTTGGCCGATCAAAAGCTTACTTGGAGTAAGATGACCAAACGAATTCATGAGGTAGCCGATGATTATGCTCCCAACATTGATACCAGTATCAACTTTTACAAGCAGGGGTATAGCCGAAATACGATATCAATGATGTTGGAAAAGGCCATACGGGAGGGCGTACCATGGAATGTAAAATTGCAAATCGTTACGGCCAAAGGGAATGAAAAATGGGTAATCGCAGCTGGCAAGCCCTTGTTTAAAAATAACTTCCTCGTAGGGATTCTTGGGACTTTCCAGGATATAAACGACCAGGTAGTGGCCGATTTAAAGACCAAGGAGAGCGAACGGCTCTTAAAAACGTTGATCGACGCACTTCCTTTAAATGTTTTTGTAAAGGACCTGAACTCCAAAAAAATACTAGTCAATAAGGCAGAATGCGAATACCTAGGCTTTAAAAATCCCAATTCACTTATCGGTAAGGATGATTTTGACCTATACCCGAAAGACCAAGCTCAAATATCAAGAGAACAGGATCTTAAGGTGATGAACACCTTAGAACCGATGATAGGAAAGGAATGCATCAACATAAGGAAAGATGGTAGTTCAGCGACCCTCCTTACCTCTAAAATTCCAATTGTCGGAAATGATGGCAAAGCCAGTGGCTTGGTAGGCATAAGCTTGGATATTTCCGAACTTAAACAGAAGGAACAAGAGCTGCGGGACCTTATCAATGTCACCTCGCTGCAAAATAAAAAATTGGTGAATTTCGCTCATATTGTTTCACACAACCTACGTTCCCATTCCGCCAACTTCTCTATGCTCTTAGACTTTCTAGTCAATGAGGAAAGTGGGGAGGAAAAAGAAAACATTACCCGCATGTTGGTCCAAGCTTCTGACAATCTACTGGAAACCTTGGAAAACTTAAATGAGGTAGTTGCCATCAACACGAATACCAATTTGGTCAAAAAGCCGATTGTACTCAATAGCATGGTACAAAAGGTGAGTCAAAACCTTTCGGCATTCCTTAAAAACAACAATGCCAAAATTATCAACGATGTTTGTGAAAAGGTAGTCATCCCGGTAATACCGGCCTACCTTGAGAGTATTCTATTGAATTTTATGACCAATGCGGTCAAGTATAAAGAACCTAACAGAGATCCAATTATTCGTCTAAGCTGTTCATTTGAAGAAGACTATATGGTATTGATCATCAAAGACAATGGCATGGGAATCGACCTCAAAAAATACGGCAATAAGCTTTTCGGAATGTACAAAACCTTTCACAGCAATAAAGACGCAAGAGGCATTGGTCTTTACATTTCCAAAAATCAATTGGAGGCCATGGGCGGTAAGGTAACCGTCAACAGCACGGTTGGCAAGGGATCTACTTTTAAACTATATTTCAATGCGAAAAATTAACTCTATCTATATCATCGACGACGATCCCATTACCGTATTCGGAATTAAAAAGATACTTGGTACAGTAGTGCAATGCGATACCTTGGCCACCTATGGAAACGGCAAGTTGGCCTTGGAAGCAATTCAGGAACATTTGACCCATAAATCGGCCATTCCCGATGTTATTTTTCTCGACATTAATATGCCGATTATGGATGGTTGGCAGTTCTTAGAAGAATTCATAGGCCTTCCCATCGCCCATAAAGTACGTGTCAACATTATCACCTCTTCGATCGATACGGCCGATATCGAAAATTGGGAGCACTACCGGGCCCTTTCACACCATTTGATCACATTTAACAACAAACCGGTCAAAAAAGACAAACTAGACCTGATTACCAAAGTCGCCTGATGCCAAGAATTGTTTTTTGCTTACATTTACGAGGCAATTAAACAGCGAACCCCATGAGGCTTTTTATCTTGCTATGCTTTTTACTATTCATAGGTTGCGAAACCGAAACAGCTGACAAAGTCGCTGAATTCCCCACCCATTTTGAAAATTCAAAAGGGACCGAGACCGCCACCTATCTTCAAGTAGTGGATTTTTATATTCGGTTAGCCAAGGAATATCCCGAGATCAACTTTCAGACCATCGGAATGACCGATAGTGGTCACCCGCTGCATATTGTCACCTATAACCCCGAAGGGGACTTTAATTTCAACAAAATCAGTGAGGACAAAACACTCATTCTTATCAACAATGGTATACATCCTGGGGAAAGTGATGGTATTGATGCCACCATGTTATTGTATCGGGATTTTGCGACCGGAAAATTAGCCCCCCCAAAAAACACGGTACTGGTTTCGATTCCGATCTACAACATTGGAGGGGCCTTAAATAGAAATTCGACCACGCGTGCAAATCAAAACGGACCACTTTCATATGGTTTTAGAGGCAATGCCAAAAACTATGACCTTAATAGGGATTTTATCAAATCTGACACTGAAAATGCCAAATCGTTCGCTGAAATTTTTCACTTGGTCAATCCCGATATTTTCATTGACAATCATGTGAGCAATGGGGCCGATTACCAGTATACCCTCACCCATTTGTTTACCCAACACAACAAATTGGGTGGTGAACTTGGCAACTACCTGCATAATGAGATGATGCCGACACTTGAACGTTCGCTTGCCGAAGCAAGTTGGGATATTACCCCCTACGTCAACGTTTTTAATCGGGTTCCTGAAACCGGATTTTCACAATTTATAGACCACCCACGCTATTCTACAGGCTACACGACCCTTTGGAATACGCTTGGTATGATGGTAGAAACGCATATGCTAAAACCTTACGACAAACGGGTAGCTGGCACCTACGAGTTAGTGCGCCAAATGATTGCCATAGCAGAAACAGATGGCACCCTCATCAAAGAGCTGCGGGAAGCGGCAAAAATCCGTCATCAAAAATGGACCCACTACCCTACCACATGGGCCATTGATACGACCCGTAGTAGCACCCTCGACTTCAAAGGGTATGAAGCGGACACTCTAATGAGCCAAGTAACGGGGTTTCCCCGATTAAAATACGACCGAAATCGCCCCTTTACCAAAAAGGTGCGCTATCAAAACTATATGGTACCATCTGACTCCGTTACCATTCCAGAAGCCTATATTCTGAGAAAGGGGTATGATCGGATCCTTGACCTAATGGAACGAAACAACATTGTATTCGAACCCTTGCAACAAGATACTTTACTCCTGGTTGAATCGTATAGGATAGACGCTTACAAAACCAGAAAGCAGGCATATGAAGGGCACTACCCACATTACAATACCAAAGTACTTTCGCGTAAGGAAAAGGTATTGTTCTCCGAGGGCGACTACCTCATACCTACAGATCAAGCAGGAATTCGATACCTCCTGGAAACATTAGAGCCCCAGGCTATGGACTCGTTTTTTAACTGGAATTTCTTTGATGCCATTCTACAGCAGAAAGAAGGTTTTTCGCCCTATGTATTTGAAGACGAGGCTGCCAAACTACTTAATGAGAATGCGGTTTTAAGAGATTCGTTTGTAAGCAAAAAAACCAATGATCCCGAATTTGCACAAAATTGGTATGCGCAATTGGATTGGTTGTTCAAACGCTCATCCCATTACGAAAAAGCGCACTTGCAATACCCTGTATATCGCATTGCAAAACAGTCCAAATAACACCGTGATTCATTCGTCTTCGAAGAGAATTTTAATATTGATATAGGAGTTTTCCAGGGCCTTTTTTATCTTAATAGGACCTTTCCATTTCACCTTCTCTATGCCTTCGCTTTTTTGTCCCTTTAGCTTTCCCGTGAAGTTGGTACGCATTGCAAACCAGTGTACTTCTTTCAATTTGTAGACGCCATTTCTTTGAAAGATATGGTAGGTTGTTTTCAGAAAATTCTCGATTTTAAGTCCTTCTACCCCGGTTTCTTCCTCGACCTCACGAATAGCGCATTCTTCAATCGTTTCACCCTTGTCGAGTTTTCCTTTTGGCAAATCCCATTTATCATTTCTATGAATGAACAGGACTTTTCCTTTTTTATTAGTGACCACTCCGCCTGCAGCGGTAACCAACGGAATATTCTTGCTAAACTTTTTTAATATTTCCTCATGGTTCGGATGGTAAATGTAAGCTGCTGCCAACTTATTCTTCTTAAGGGCTCTAATTGCCTCCTGTATAGAATCTGGATTCAGTGGAAAATATTCTCCGTTCCCCGTTTCTGAAAGTTTATTTGTTAAAATCAGGGGCAATTCATTCACAAAAACTTTATACATTTGCGCTATGGTATTAGACAAGAATACGGCCAAAAAAACTGCTGAACTCCTTTTACAAATTAATGCAATAAAATTGAAACCCGAAAATCCGTTTTCGTGGGCTTCAGGCTGGAAATCTCCTATTTATTGTGACAACAGAATCATACTTTCGTATCCTGCCATACGCAATTATGTTCGTGAGGAAATGGCCAAGTATGTAGAATCGTTGTATGCCAAACCAGATGTAATTGCGGGGGTTGCCACAGGAGCTATTGGCGTAGGGGCTTTGGTCGCGGATTATATGGGGCTCCCATTTATTTATGTACGCCCTGAACCAAAATCGCATGGTAGGCAAAATCAAATAGAAGGCGTTCTAGAAGCCAACCAGACAGTGGTGGTAATCGAAGACCTTATCAGTACAGGGAAAAGTAGCCTTAATGCCGTACAGGCATTAGAGAAGGCCGGAGCAAACGTAAAAGGCATGATGGCAATCTTTTCATATGGGTTCGCCGTTGCCGAAACTAATTTTGCAGAAAAAGAAGTGGAATTGCACACGCTCAGCGATTATGAGCATTTGATTCAGCATGCTTCGGAAACCGATTATATTAATGATGCGCAATTAAACACGCTGATGGAGTGGCGCCAAAACCCATCTGAATGGAAAAAATAAAAAAATGCATATAGAAACGCCCAAAAAAACCGTTGCCAAAAGTCAAAAAGAAGTTTTTGAATTCTTAACGGACTTAAAAAACTTTGAACAGCTGATGCCCGATTCGATCTCTAAATTCGAAGTATTGAATGACGATCGCTTTTTATTTCAACTTTCAGGAATGCCTGAAATTGTTTTGGAACGCAAAGGGCAATCCCCTGACCATCAAATCGTATTGGGAGCGGCAAGCGAGAAGCTTCCTTTTACCCTAACGGCCGATATCAATGCGATGGATGAAAATCAAAGTGAGGTAGCCCTTAGTTTTAGTGGGGAGTTCAATGCTATGATGGCCATGATGATCAAAAGCCCTATCACGAACTTTGTGAATACGCTCACTGAGAACATGGATCGAATTTAGATCGTACCAATTCCCGTATCAGTAAAGCATCTTTATTTCCTTAAGGTCAAATTCCCTTATTTGGTCATTTTCCAAAGCAATCAGTAATTTACCGTCAGGCGAAGTGCCCTTGATCATACCCATAAAGCGATGATTTTCAGATGTAAAAGCCATGGGTTTCTCCTTACCAAAAAGCAGACTTTCATAGGCATTTTGTAAGGTTCTGCCATCACTTGCGCCCAATTCAAAAAAACGTTCTTGCATATGTTCCAACACCGAGTGCAACAACTCGTCTAAAGGAATGGACTTGCCTAACAACAATTTCAATGAAGAAGCGTTTGGTAAGTTAACGAAGTTGGTTTGGTTCACATTCAAACCAATTCCGATGATCGTGGTTTCGATTTGATGTCCTGATAGCATGTTTTCAATAAGGATACCGCAAATTTTCGAGGTACCTGACAGAATGTCGTTAGGCCATTTGATTCTTAAATCAGCGATTCCGATTTTTTTTAAGGCATCGTAAATGGCAAGCGACATGCACATGGTTAACCTAAATTGGTCTGTAACTGGCAAAGGGGAGATTCGTTTTAAAACGCTAAACATAAGGTTTTTACCAGGTTCCGAAGCCCACTTTGTACCCATTTGGCCTCGTCCTGAAAGTTGTTCTTTTGCAACCACCACGGTAAAATCATCCAGTGGTCCGGAGCGCAACAACCCTTTTAGGTAGGAGCTAGTAGAATCTATGGCATCAAGTTTGACTATTTTCACCTGTTAAAAGGTTAAGGATTCTTTAATCTATTATTAAAAAGGTAGGGCTAAAAGAACAAAAAAATAATAACTTTGTAAAAACTAAAATTTTTGAATGCAAAAAACGAAAGCGAGCGCAGATGAGCTAATTGCATTAATCTTAGAGGGAATCGAAGAAGTAAAGGGGCAACACATTAGTTTACTAGACCTCCGAGAAATAGAAAATACGGTATGTGACTACTTTATTATATGTAACGGAACTTCCAATACCCAAGTAAACGCGATAGTTGGGTCGATCCAAAAAACAGTTAGTAAGGCTATCCAAGACAAACCTTGGCATATTGAGGGCGAAGACAACGCCGAGTGGATTCTTATGGACTACGTAAACGTAGTGGTACATGTATTCCAAAAACATATTAGAGAATTCTATGATATTGAAGGACTTTGGGGTGACGCCAAGGTGACGCTCATAGAAAGTGGTATAAATCAGACCTTGAAATAGTTTCGAGGTAAATAAAATAGAATGGCAAAAGAAAATAATTCAAATCCGAAAAAACCAAAATTTAGTTCATGGTGGATCTACGGATTGATCATCGTACTCATATTGGGTTTTCAATTATTGAACAGCGGGAATTTCGCTAGTACGAAAACAACGACCACTTCGGAATTACAGGAGTTCTTACGAAATGGAGATATCAGCAAGATATTGATCATTACCAATACCAACCAGGCCAAAGTATTCTTGACCGAAGAGGCCTTGGGAAAAGACGTGCATAAAGACGTATCGGAAAAGTCGCTGCTCCCTACTACGGGAAATCTACCACAGTACATCTTGGACTTTGGTGACCTGCAGAACTTTGAAAAGCAAATTACGGACAGTAAGAAGGATAACAATCTAGATACGGTTGTGGAATTCGATAAAGAGTCAAACCTATTGACCGATTTTCTGATCGGCATGCTCCCCTTCATTCTTATCTTCGGTATTTGGATCTATCTGATGCGCAGAATGTCCGGCGGCGGCGGCGGCGGTGCTGGAGGCCAAATTTTCAACATTGGCAAATCAAAGGCAAAATTGTTCGATGAGAAAACCGACACCCGCACTTCTTTTAAAGATGTAGCGGGCCTAGAAGGCGCAAAAGAAGAAATCGAAGAAATTGTAGAATTTCTGAAACATCCTGATAAATACACCTCGCTTGGGGGCAAGATTCCCAAAGGTGCTTTATTGGTAGGCCCTCCTGGAACAGGAAAAACATTACTTGCCAAGGCAGTGGCAGGTGAGGCTAAGGTTCCTTTCTTCTCACTTTCAGGTTCTGATTTTGTGGAGATGTTCGTGGGGGTAGGTGCTTCAAGAGTACGTGATCTTTTCAAACAGGCGAAAGACAAATCACCGGCAATCATTTTTATAGATGAGATCGATGCCATTGGTAGAGCTAGGGGCAAAAACAACTTTACCGGTTCGAATGACGAACGAGAAAATACGCTGAACCAGCTATTGACAGAAATGGATGGTTTCGGAACCAATACCAACGTTATTGTGCTTGCAGCCACAAACCGCGCCGATGTATTGGATAAAGCATTGATGCGAGCGGGAAGATTTGACCGTCAGATCTACGTAGACCTTCCGGATATTCGTGAGCGAAAAGAAATTTTTGAAGTACACTTACGCCCAATTAAGACCGCAGAAACCTTAGATCTTGATTTTCTTGCGCGACAGACCCCTGGATTTTCAGGAGCAGACATTGCCAATGTTTGCAACGAAGCGGCATTGATTGCCGCTAGAAAGGAGAAAAAATCTGTCAACAAACAAGATTTTCTCGATGCGGTCGACCGTATTGTAGGAGGACTCGAAAAAAAGAACAAAATCATTACTCCCGGTGAGAAGAAGACAATTGCCTATCATGAGGCAGGGCATGCGACTGTAAGTTGGATGCTTGAACATGCTGCTCCCTTAGTGAAGGTTACCATTGTACCGAGAGGGCAATCATTGGGGGCCGCCTGGTATTTGCCAGAAGAACGTTTGATCGTGCGCCCAGAGCAAATGAAAGACGAAATGTGTGCTACCCTAGGCGGGCGGGCCGCAGAGAAGGTTATTTTCAATAAAATTTCTACCGGGGCACTGAGCGACCTTGAAAAGGTGACCAAACAGGCGAGAGCCATGGTTACCGTATACGGTCTTAATGATGAAATCGGAAACCTTACGTATTATGATTCGTCGGGACAAAGTGATTATGGTTTCTCCAAACCTTACAGCGAGGATACCGCTCAAAAAATCGACACGGAGATATCGAAACTGATTGAAGAGCAGTACAAAAGAGCCATCGAAGTACTTGACACCCATAAAGACAAATTGGTTACTTTGGCGGAACGCCTGCTAGAGAAAGAGGTCATTTTCAAAGAAGATTTGGAGAAAATTTTCGGAAAAAGACCCTTTGAGCCTGAAACTGTTGAAGAACCAGCAGCACCGGTTTCCGAAGCGACCGATACTGCAGAGGAAGTTAGCGAGGAAAATAAATAACGATATTTTTCGTTTTTATCTATTAATACAGAACATCGGTTTACATTTATAGCAGCTATGGGGCTATTGGATAAATTATTCGGAGGTGGTAGAAAAGTTTCTAAGGAAACCTCGGAGACTCGTGGGCAACATATGCCGGACCTAAACATCCCCGTTGACGAAAAATTCACGATTCATTTTAAAAAGAACGGTGGCAAATTTTTGTATTGCGATTCTTTTTCGGAAATCTCTCAGGCATTAAAAAATATCCTCACTGAAAATGGATGGAAAGAGCATCCCTTCTTTGTTATGGATACGCGACTGGAAGAAAAATTCAGCAAAGAAAAAATACGTTTCACCAAAAAGTCAAAGGAGAGCGAAGTTTTCTTTACTACCTGCGAACACCTTATCGCTCAAAATGGCTCTATCTTGGTTTGTTCCAACCAACTGATGGAAAAGAAACTGAACGAACTTCCCTCAAATGTAATCGTGTTTGCTACTACCAGCCAACTCGTTGAATCTATTGGGGAAGGTCTTAAAAAAATAAAGAAAAAATATGGTCATAGTATACCGGCCAATATTACAACCTTGAAACACTTTCAGGCAAACGAGGAAAATTCAGATGATTTCCTTACCTACGGTAGCAGTTCCAAAAATTTGTATCTTTTACTTTTGGAAGACCTATAATATGAAGGAAGTTCTAAGGCGCGCACTTACCGGAGCTGTTTTTATCATATTTCTACTTTCGGCTATTTTTCTAAGTTCAGATGCGTTCGATTTTCTTTTGATGATTTTTGGTCTAGCCTGTATTTATGAATACAAACGCATGGTAGGCCTTCGGGGCTACTATATTTTTCTTGCCTACCTTACGCTTTGGTGGGTCTTTATCTACTTGGTCAAAGAAAATGATAGCATCCCTATCAATATATTGATGGCCCTCACGGTCATTGTAGACCTCGCATTGCTCTATTATCTATTTTCAAAAAATGGAAAGGAGTTCAACACCTTTAAAAAATTCATTGCTGGACTTTTTTATATCGGAGGCGGTTGTATATTTCTCACGATGATCCCTTATAAGAACAACGAGTTTGCCAAGTTCTTGATAATGGGTATTTTTATATTGATTTGGGTCAATGACTCATTTGCCTACCTCGTAGGGCGTAGTTTGGGACGCACCAAGCTATTCCCAACAGTTTCCCCTAAAAAAACGGTGGAAGGCGCAGTGGGTGGCCTTGTGTTCGCACTGGCCGCAGCTTATATACTGGCGCAGTATGAAGACACCATAAGTATCCTACAATGGCTCGCATTGGCATGTGTCATCGTATTTGCGGGCAACCTCGGTGATTTGGTCGAGTCAAAACTAAAAAGAGTTGCAGGTGTTAAAGATAGTGGAGCCTTATTACCCGGTCATGGTGGCATGCTAGACCGTTTGGATAGTTTGGTATTCGCAGCCCCGTTTGCCTACTTAATTTTAAAAATATTTACACATGTTTCATAGAGAAGGTCAAAAAATAATACTGGGTACTTTTTTCCTGGTGGTCGCTATTGTTTTAATAGCCCAATTTTATATCCCCACTCCATGGATTCGGTTTACGATTCAAATTGCAGTCCTTATCTTCTTAATATTGATCTTACAATTCTTTCGCAATCCCAAACGCACGGTACAACGTTCATTTGATGAGATATTGGCCCCTGTTGATGGCAAGGTGGTTGTTATTGAGGAAGTCGAAGAGACGGAATACTTTAAAGACCGTCGTAGGCAGGTGTCTATTTTTATGTCCCCGACCAATGTACATGTAACCCGTTATGCTGCAAGTGGGGAGATTAAGTTTTCGAAATACCACCCTGGCAAATATTTGGTGGCATGGCATCCTAAATCAAGTACAGAGAACGAACGTACCACTGTCGTTATTCGAACTCCGAAATTTGGCGATATTTTGTATCGGCAAATCGCTGGTGCTTTGGCACGTAGAATTATAAACTACGCAGAGGAAGGAGATAGCGTTCAACAAGGTGATGATGCCGGTTTTATAAAATTTGGTTCAAGGGTAGATTTGTTCTTACCTTTAGATTGCGCCATTACCGTAAAGCTAAACCAAACCGTAACAGGGGCGAAAACATGTATCGCAGCAGTGGTTCAAAAAGATGAAGAAGAACGAGAAATTACATAAGCGTTTCAATGAAGCCGTCGACTATGTCAATAGCTACAAAGAACCCTTACCTGCCGATACCCTCTTAAAGTTGTATGCATACTATAAAATTGCCAACGAAAATAAGAACCATCCTGGTAGTAAAACACCCTTGATCAATGCGTTTAAAGCAAATGCGTTGATCCAAGCAAAAGATTTGGCACCCAAAGCAGCCATGTCTGCTTATATAAAAATGGTTAAAAGCCTTAAGCAACCTAAATAAAATACGAAGGTGCAAAACCATCCTTACTCGTATAAATCTTTCAGGTCAGCTTCGCAAATATCATAAAAAAGGGACCCCATTTTTTCGCTCACATCCTTGAAGAAGCGCGCACCTTTTTCCTTGGAAGCCTTATGTGGGCTACCAACGCCCGTATCCACACTAATTTCAGACCATTTTCTTTCGGCCCACACCCACCCCTCGGAAAACGCCTTTATCTTATATTTCTTACCGGTACCATCTCCCCATTTTTCACGAGGAAGCACGAGATCTGGCCGTAGGTGTAACATCAAACTTGTTTCCATTTCATCAGCATGGTCGCCTTCTTCTTCGAAGTATGCCGCCTTGTTCAGTGCTTGCGGAAAGAAACAAAAACTAATAAACATCTTTGGAAATTTAAGCCCCAATTCTCGTACCAATGGCTTAAAATTATTTCCGCCATGACCATTGAACAACAACAATTTGTATATACCCTGTCTATTTAACACGGTCACAATATCGGTTAGGATAGCCAGTTGTGTGGAAGGGTTCAGGTTGATATCCAGGTAGATATCCGATTGTCCCGTATTTACACCAAAGGGAATGGTAGGCAGTACAATCACCTTTGCACCTTGGTCCCAAGAAAGCTTGGCCGCCGCGGCCACTATATGGTCCGCTTGAATGTTATCCGTGGCATAGGGCAAATGGTAATTGTGTGCTTCGGTAGCGCCCCAAGGTAAGATGGCGAGTTCAAATTTAGTATCTTTTAGAGCTTCCCAATTTGTTTCGGCTAGTATATAAGGTCTCATGATGGTGTCGTTTGCTTTACAAACTTACTAAGTCGACCGCGAAACAAGTGCTCCTACTCGAAAATATCTAAGTAATATGCGCAAGTATACTGGCTACAAAGATCTTCGCGCTCTTTTAAACGCCAATATTTTCGGCTACCAGTCTTTCTAAAAGTATACCTAACCGTACGATCCAAAAGTCCACAACACTCCTTCGTAAAAAGCTTTAAATGCCCCTCAAATGTAAAGTTTCGAGCATCTATTACTGTAATTGACCCCTCTATGATCAGGTATTCTTCCTTATCATTGGA
>CALIIC010000157.1 GCA_938020445.1 uncultured Flavobacteriaceae bacterium
CGTGTCGGAAATATCGTTAATATCGGTAAGCCACCCGCGTACGTTGTATTCATAATCCACGGTCTGTAGGCCATTCGCCGTAGGGGCACCGCCTACTTCCTTGCTTTCCAATTGCCCTATAGCATCATAGGTATTGCTTACAATACGTTCCTCCGCGCTAGTGGCAGGGCCGCCCGGGGCGGCATTGGGGTCTACCCGCAGGTTGACTCCGACTCCGGCACCTGTAGTTCGTAAAGTAGCGCTTTGCCCGCTCGTACTTCGCAGGGTTATACTGCCGATGGCCAGCTGGTCACTGTCTACCAAAATGTCGTCCAATACCAAGTCGTTCTCGGTACCGCCACCTCCGCCATCAACGACCCCTTCGCAGCTCTCGCCCAAGGTATCGTCGCCAATACATTGTGTTTGTGCCAATAGGCGCCCGGTATGGTCGTAGCTGAAATTATCGAGCGTTACGATGTTTACGTTGCCTCGGGTATGCGCCGCCCGTACCTGCAAGGGCCTGCCAACAAAATCCAATTTAGAGGCCACGATATCGGTCGTGTTCAGATAGTCGTTTTTGCTATAGGTATAAATGGGTCGTGCCTTTTCATCGTAAAAGCTTACCGAGGTGATCCAATCATCGGTGTCCAATACCTTTACTTTGGCACCTGTTGCCAAGCCGGTTACCCGAGTCGTAGTACCTATGCCAAAAGCCATATGGGAAGTGCCCGTACCGGCACGGTCAAAATTGTAATTGTCATAATAGTTAATCGTCAATACTTCCGACAGTTGCGCCGCAACGGTACTACCCGTGGGGTACGCACCATTGTCATAAGAGATATCCGCACCCCCATAGTTACGCTCACTGCCCTGTACTACCCAATAATCGCTAGACAACCCTGTTACCTCATTTTGGATGGCTTCCCTTGTTGTCCCCTCCGCGGCCGTAGCCTTTCCGGTATAAGCCACCCGCCCAAAGGCATCGTACTTGGTAAAGAGCCACTCGTCGGATCCTGCATCCTTATTACGTTGGTTGGCATCCTGGGTCATGATCGGCCGGTCTAGATAATCGTACACGATGTATTCTGCCTGTTTTCCAGGCAGTTGTTTTTCGACCAAGCGGTTACGGTAGTCATAGACGTATTGATAACCCAAGGCCTCCAAAAGACCTGATAGGTTGGCCAAGGTGGCCGTACCAGCTTCCATTTTGGGGGGCAACACATAGCTAAGGTTGCCATAATCGTCATACACATAGTAGGTATCGTGTGCTACCTCATTGTCATAGGTACGCTTTAGAATGGTACGCTTCTTTTTGTCCATAAACTCCTCCCTACTGTGGTCCTTGTTGGTCCCGGAATGGTTTTCGTCATAGGTAATGCTCTTATAGAGTTCGCCGGGGGCATAATGGCCGTTTTCGATCAAGCTAGGTCGTTCGCTATCATTGGCGGTAAAACTCACCCGAAAGGAGCGTACCTCATCTTCTACATTACTAGCATAGGCCAGTTCGATCTCGTGCCCTTGCCCCATGGCCCAATCGTTCCCGGGAGCCGCTTGCCGTAACACCCGGTTCATGGGCGAGGCCTCGAATTCTTTTTCGGCATAGGGGTTGGCCGTATTTTCATATTTGGGCACATTGTAATAGTCCAACGTTGCTTGTTTTGGGTCCGTTTTTAGACCTCCGAAGGTGCCAGTGACCGCCGGGTGGGGCAACCATTCTTGCACCATTCTCCCAAAGCCGTCGTACTCAATAAAGGTGACCATGTCCTTTTTTTGGCCTCCTATGAGCGGGGACTGCTCCAAGCCTATTTGTTGCATGGGCCTGCCGAGGCCGTCAAAATAGGAAAGCTCCTGGATCACCGCTTCGGTAGGGGTAAAGAAAGCAAACCCATTGGTTTGGTCGATCCCTTCTTCGGCCAACATGTCCTGGGCCGTTTTTTGGTAGGTACGGGAATAGACATAGTTGTTGGCAAAATCATTTGCAGAGACTTCCTCATCACAGTCGTTTTCAGGATCAAATACAGTATCATCACAATCATCTACCGGCACGGGGGCATCGGTATAATCGATTCCCGGGCTGCCACAACTTTGAACGCTCGATGCGGCGCGCCCGTCACCATCGGCATCGAGGTACCAGGTCTTTAGGATGGAAACTTCCGGGTTGTCATCATTGCAATCATTTGCTCCGATAATATCGGCCTGTACAACGTACAAAAGCGAATCAGGATTGGCACAGGCGACCACTGTACTTACATAGTACCCATCTTTGTCCCGATCTTCATAAAACGTTTGTTCCGGAACTACAGTCACGGTGAGCGTACGGTTGCGGGAAGCACCACATACGTCAAAAGCGGTCAGGGTTACAATGGCATCCCCCGAAAAGGAGGTATTCCAAGCTACCTGCCCTGAAGCGTTGATGGTCCCCGCCCCTGTCGGCGATAACTGCCAAGAATAGCTGTCTGCATTATTTGCCGATCCGCTATAATCGTTGGTGGTCAGATCGCTCTGACATAGATTGTCCGGCCCTGAAATAGTAGATACCGTTCCTATAGGGGGTTGTACGGAAACGCCCACCGTAGCCCCTTCAAAAGAACCACAGCTGTTGGTGGGGTCGTTTGCGACCAGTTTGTAATCCCCGGTGGAGTTGATCGTCCAGGTCATTTGCCCGTTAGAGCCATTGACCGTCTGCCCCGTACCTACATTGTTACGGTAGAGCTCGTAGACGACCCCTCCGGACCCAAAGCTGGACCGAAGTGTTGTCTGCTGCCCGCTACAAAGGGTATTGTCGTCGGGAACCAAGGGCGAAAACGCCGGTGGGCCGATCACCAATACCGAGTAGCTCACCGTAGTGGTGGTACCACAGGCACTGGTGGCCTGTACGCTTACCGAGGCGGAGCCCTGAAAGGTGGCCCCCCAGGTCACCAGTCCGGAGCTGTTGATGGTATTCCCGTTACCGCTCACCGACCATACATAGCTGTTCTGGGAAGTGCCCCCAGTGATGCTATAGTCGGTGGTGGCCGTACCTTGACAAAGTTCGTCGGTTCCCGTGATCTGTGGGGAACCCAGGTCTTGGCTCACGTTGATCGTTATCGTGTTGCCCAATACCGGGGGGCAACCTCCTTTTGTTGCACGCGCCCTATAGCTGCCGGCCGTGGAGACCGTCCAGTTGATTGCGGTATTGGCACCGGTAACGGTCTGTATGGACACATTGTTACGTAAGAGTTCATAGGTAGTTCCCGAGGCCCCGAAGGGTATTGTTAAGGTTGCCGTGGAACCCGAGCACAGATCGGTATCGGTCGTCGTCATGGGCGGCAAGGAGGCCGCCGCGGTGACCGTTACATTGCGAAAGGCGGAGGAACTGCTATTATTGGGGCCATTGGCCGTCACATTGACCCTGGCAGTGCCCGAAAAACTACTGCTCCATGTTACCACTCCTGTAAGGCTATTGATCGTAGAGGAACCTGCATTGGAGAGCGACCAGCTATAACTGGTGGCATTCGAGGCGCTTGCATTGTAATCGGAGGTGCCACCGCCCTGACAACGGGAGGTAGGCCCCGAGGTAATGGAGACCGGCCCGACCACCGTACCGTTGACCGTTACGTTCTTGCTTATGAACACCGAGTTGAAGGTACCAGGGGTCACGGCAGAAAAGTTCACGATGGCGTTCCCTACATTGTTGAAGCGGATTCCCGCACTGATCGTACCTTGTCCTGAGGCTACGGTATTGCCACTGGAGCTCCAGTTCCTCCCCAAAAGGGAGCCGGCATTACTGACCGTGAAGGTCTCGGTGTCCCCAACGTCTGTCGAGGAGGGCCCCGAAATCACATATTGGGCCTCGCCGCTTTGGAACGCAAAGCATAAAAGAAGGAATACGATGGTATTTTTAGCGATTGTTTTCAAGGATATCAAGGTATTGGCTGGTTAGTTTTTGATGAAATAGAGTTCGGGAAACATGAGTTCCGCATCCGGTTCACTGTACTGCTGTGCCATCAGGTAAAAGTTCTGGCCATCTAAAAACGCGATTTGTTGCGTGGCCGCCGCCCCTTCGGCCGTAACGGTATTCAAGAGGTTTCCTTCCAAGTTCCACTGCCCCGTGAAGGTCTGCCCGTTCGAAAAGGAAATGGCAAAGGTACCGTCCGGTGCAAATTGCATCAGCCGCCCAGAATAAAAGGTCGCCACATGCTGCTGCAGGTCTGTGGAGGTCTGTAGATTTGTTTTGATATGGGCGGGCATCCGCTCCACTGAGGCACTTTGGTTAAAGACCCAGGTACCCATCAGCATTTCAGGCGTTGGATTTTGCTGGGAAAACAGGGAAAAAGATCCTAACAGCCCCATTATCATGAGGAAAAACAGCTTCGATTGTATCATATTTCTTTGCATCATCGTGGTACTAGTGTTTATAGACTGGTTATTTTACTACAGTTCCCTGAGACTATTCCGGATTGTCGGGATCTTGGCCCGGGCCGCAAGGGTAATTGCCATTTCTTCTCGTTGAGGAACTGGTATCACCATCACTGGTCACCTCTAATTTGACATATCTAATTTCGTCACAGCGCACATCGAGCGTATAGGTGCTGCCCGTTCCTGCGGGGCTTGTCTCAAAACTAGTGTTGTTGGCACCGATACTGCGGTACCATCTGTAGGTATAATTCCCACTTCCTCCGCTGGGCTGTGCCACAAAGGTCTGGTAGGTGGCCCCAGAGTCGGAAAAGGCAATGGAAACCCTTAGGTTACCAGGGTCCCCAGGGGTCACCTCTGGATCCGGATCGGTATAGGGCGATTCTGAAAACGAAAGGTCGAAAACCGCATCGCTGTATTCATAATCAAAATCTTGCAAGAGATCTTCTTGTGGGTCTTTGACAGCTACCAATCGGTTATCGGTATCATACTCATAATAGGTAACCTCTCCGCGAGTGTCTGTCGTGGAGGTGACCCCGATCAGCGGATCGTAGGTATAAGAGACCATTTGCGCGTTCGTCAGGGAGGCCCTAAGGTTGTCCAAGGCCTGTCGCAGGGCACCTTCTTTCCCGGTATAGCCCTTGGTACGATCGTCATCTTGGTCGGACAGGGCCGTAATCTGGTTAGCGGTAGTCGCCACATCTGCATACAGGGCATTTGTGATCTGCGCCACCACATATTGATGCTTATAGCCCCAAATAAGCACAATGGGCACGCCCTTGGCACTTCTGTATTGCCGAATGGTTCCAAAGGGGCCAAACTTCTCGTAGTTCACCCGTTCTTCGTACGCGCCGCTGGCACTTCCAGGAATTCCCTTAAAGGTGCTTACATTCACAGGAAGGGTATTGTTCCCGGTATCTGCATTATTGGCGTAATTGTTGCGTTGCGAGCTCAGGAGCTGGTCTTCCAAAAAGACTTCGGTGCGCACGGGTGCCGACAATTGGTTTTCGTTTAAGAGGTCGGCAATACCCAACTGGGAGGCGACTTCCGTATCATACGGGTAATAGAGCTCCGTACGGTCGAGCTCCCCATGGCTGTTGTACATTTTATTGAACCGCATATGGTGGGTATCCCCATCATAGCCGGTAATGTTTTCCTTTACCAGTTCCGGACCCTCATCATAGGTAAGGGTCTTGGTCTCATACAGCTTGGAGACCTGCCCGTAGTGCTGCGGAAAACGATATGAAAAATAGGTCTCGTCTTGCGAACCCCAAGGACCGTATGTGGTGTTGTACAAATTGGTCATTCCCGCCAAATTCGCATTGGAATCGCCTGTAGGTGCAAAAATCAAGGAATAACTTTTAAAACTTGAGTAGTAATTTGGTAAGGTATTCCCGTTCAAGTAAACGTATTCGTTCTGTGTTTTTTGCTTCAATAGGCCGTCGGCATCATAGACCTTCTCTTCCAATACATTCCCATTTGCATGGGCATAGCTCTGTTCTAACGGAATTCCCAAGACATAGGTATTGTTCACGAATACGTTGCCCACAGAACTTCTCCAAACCCCATTGGTGGTACCGTCAAAAGTAAAAGGGAGGTCAAAACTTTCCGTATAATATTTGTTGGGCAGGTTGTGGAAATTTCGGTCGATCCAGCCGAGCCTTTCGCCGGAAACATTGATTGCATATTCCCTGACGAAGGAGTATCCTATATGACTGCCTTGGGCGCTTGGGCTTGCATCGGCCCTATTTTGCCCAACGATATTAAAATCGCCTGTACCCCTGGGGCTATAGGAGTAAAACCCTCTGGTTTTACTGTACAATATCAATTCATCCATCAACGCTCCCGAGGAATTGAGATTTTCCAAGCCATCGGGATACCCATATTCGTATACTTTACTACTCAGGATATCCCCCTGAACATCCATATTCACGATTCGTTTCACCCGGGCGCCGCCTACCTCGAAACGTTCTAGTACGGCATTGCCATTGGCATCATCGGCCTCATACGTATCTAACAATAATCTAGTAGCATTGGTACTGATTCCGGGTGTGGGCGGATAGGAATCATAATCGCCGTCGGGCACATAAATGGTGCGGCGTACCAATCGGTAAGATCCGGGAGGTACGGCTACGGTAGCCTCCTTATAAACCGGGGCACTTCCATTGGTCGTGGGCGCGTCCCCGTAGTACAACATATCGTATTGTGTACCCGTGTTGACCTCTTCTACGGCCAGGAGTACCGTACCGCCCCAATAGCCTACACCCTCTGCCCCTGTTTCCGTTCTTAGGTAAGTTTCAACTTTAATGACCGAATTAAAATCAACATTGAAGATTTCGTTCAAGCGATAATCGAGGGTAATCGCATCTCCCTGAAGAGACGGGTTTTCATATTCGAAGTAATCAAAATCGGCATTTTTGGCGTTCTTTAGAAAATGGTACGTACTATTAAATCGCTTTTCGTCGGTCATGTCCGTCCATCGGAATCGTTCTGGGTAGTCATTAAAGAAAATGGTTTCTTCAAAGGCTCTAGGGGTCGCCATGACGATATCATGGGGTTCATAAATTAATTCCGTGGCACCTCCGGTCGGATAAATCACCCCGTTTAGCAGCCCTGCCTTGGCAAAGTTGAAGCGGCTTCTGCGATCGGCCCCGTCATATTTGACGAATTGTTGCGCTACAGAGGAGCTATTTCCTGGAAAATTATATCGTTTGGTTACGAATCTGCCTATGCGCGGTACGGTGCCGTCGTTCGCATCTTCCTTCCCATTGGCAAAGCCCCAAAAATCAATCCCATCGCTGTCCTTAGCAGGCAGGGAGTTTGGATTGATGTAACTGAACGCGTAGTTCTTGTCATTGACATTTATTCCGTCCAATTTCAATCTCAGATAACGTTCTGGCACCGCATCTCCTGCTTTGTCCTCGTTAAAATAGGATTGGTTCAATTGCGCATTCACAATCGTTTTTCCATGGTAATCCTCTACTTGAATCGAGCTGAGTTTGGAAGGCAACAGGCTCGTTTGGGTACCACAGTTTGTACCACTCCCATGACAGGCACGAATCTGGCTCTCGGCGGTGAACAATACATTTGACCCATAATTTCCTTGCGAAAGAGTGCTTAAGGTACTCCCTGTAGATAGATCTAATCGGCCATCAAGATTGAACTTCACCTTCCCAAAATCACCCGCAATTTCACTTAGGTAATTATTTTCGACGACCGTGGTGCTCACGTTATGACCGGCTTTCACCACCTGTCTTTCTTTTTTCACTTCTGGCCAGATGGCGATGGGGTTCCCACCATCCTCCCCTTTATTGATAAAGGAGTATTGGGGAAATGTAAAATTAAGTCCTTGGGTATAGTTAAAGTCCAATGTCCTTCCGTTCGGTGACACTACCTGGTCTAAATGCCAATTGGTGATCAAGCTGGAATTGCCGCGGTTGCCATCGGCAAAAATCTGGGCCAGCGCGCCGTCATAATCCCCCGGAGGTCCAGCATCTCCCTGAATCGAGGAAAACGTAGTGTTGATTTCTTGGGTGTTAAAATAATAGGTGAAACCGTCCTCGTCCAACAAGGTGAACGAAAAATCGTTCAGGTTGAGGGTTATCTGTACATTTTGACTGTCGAACACGAACGCATCTACACTGGTGCTGTTACCAATTTTTTTGTTTAGGATAAATGTATAGCTCTTCCCAAAAATATTGGCGGTAAAAAGATCGGGTTGAGTGTCCAACGCATTTGACGGGCTCCCTTCCGTAGTGGGCATATTGTAACGATTATGCACTCGAAGAATATCATCGTAATTGTGTCTTTGCGGGTTCGTCGCACCTGCCGGCGCGTCCATCACAATCGTGTTGTGCACGTAGCCGTTGCCAAAACCACTGTATTCATTGATGTCTGTAGTACCATAAATTTTCCTCGAGATACCGAAATTGGTCGATAAATTCCAGCTAAGTCCGGCCAAAGTGGCTTCCTGGGCTGCTCGTACACCTCCAGAATCATAGGTGAGTTGCAAAGGTATCTGTTTGCCTTCAAAAGGAACCGAATAGATGGGAATGGCAACATTGGCGCCACCGTTATAGGCACTGGCATCAATAGTACCGTATTGCCCTAATTCACTGGCTTCGGGACTGGAAGGGATTTGCTCTCCAATGGAAAGAATATCATAGTTCGTCAAGGATACCCCATCCTGTCCCCAACAAAGGGTGAAGGAAGTAAGCAGGGACCAAAGGAAGAGGGTCGTCTTTTTTTTCATGTGTGTAAAAATTACCTGTTAAAGCCTATTCCTTGGAATTTTCCAATTTTTTGATGCGTTCTTCTTGTTGAAGTATGTAAAGGGTGAGTTCTTCGATCTTTTGTAACAGCAGTTTGTTCATTTCACCCAACTCGATTCCATTTTGTTGTACCTCAACAGCAGACGGAATACTAGGTAAATGTCCTTTTGAAGCGATGTGGGCTTTTACTGCTTCCAAACTAAGCAAGTCGTAGTCATTGGCGAACACGTAATCGGGCCAAACGTCTTGGTCTACCCTTACTTCCCGGGCGCGCACAAATCCGTCTACCGCTAATTTGTACCCGGTGGGTACCGAGGAACGGCCTATGGCCACATTGCCGCTACTATAGGAAATATCCTGGCCATTGGATGCCCATGGAGAATCACCTCCAGGATTTCCTGCATTTGGATCAATAATGGTTTCTATACTGGGTTCCGAACCATTTACCTCGTATACGCTAGGGCCATACATAAATTGAAAATCTGCCACGTTGGTAGTTCTTAACAACCAGGCGCGGTGACGCATTGTCAAAGCTGTTGGGGCAAATTTATAATCAGAAATAGCATCGAGCACTTTTGCTCCCGTATCCGGATCATACACACCTCCTAAGATTTCGGTGCCGGTATAATCACTGGCATGTACATACCCAACAAGCAAGTACCATTTATCAAGACTCGGAAGGTCACTATTAAAAAAATAGGGATTGTTCAAAGCGGTACCGTTGGTTCGTAAATTGGTTTGGACATTCGCGGCATCGCGACTATTAAAACCAAAACGGGTAATACCGCCATTCGAGTTGGTCTTCTTGACCCATACGGTTAATCGATAGGTTTTCGTATGGTCGATAGTGAGGTAGGTACCATTCCACCCGCCATCGTTGTTATTATTCACATCTGGTGCCGATTTCCATAGTACAGAATTGATACCGTAAGGGTCTTGCCCGTCTTCACGAATATTTTCCTCGTTCGTTCCAATTCTATTAAACCCACTTACAGAACCTTGACCGACCGTCCAAGAGCTGGTATCCAAAAGATTGTTTTGCCCGAAGGCACAGAAACTCATTAGACAAATAACAAGGGTGGACACTAATTTTTGACTTTTCATTAATCGTTGTTTTGGTTTGTGTTTCATTATCGTATGGATCCGTTTCATTTTGGAACTGTTCATTTAGGTCATAGGCAGGTTTTCTATGGCCATTTGCTAAATTTTCTGTAAAAAGGATGCGTTCGCAGCTACAAGCTCGAACCCAGGAAACATGTTCTTATGTGGTCTTGAAGATCGGGGGCTGTTGACCTTTTCGTGAACGGATTGCTAAATTTTCCCACGTAAAAATAGCCGATAAATTGAAATAAAAAAGCATTTCCAAAAAAAATTAAGCGTTTATGTAATTATGGGGAGTGCGATTATTGCTAGTGTTTTGGCCAGTTATGGACTTTCGCATTCCAATGAAATAAATAACTTGTTTGCAAGTAAGAAAAAGTCATCTTTCCTTACTTTTGGTATTGTAGGTATTTCCTATTGTAAGAATCCATACGATCTAATTGTAAAAAGAATGTTGGAAGCCTCCCCTACATACATTTCATTACTGATAAAAAAGACACAAACCGACCAAAAAAACCTTCCAAGAACCAAATCTCGAAAGGTTTTTAAATACTGATTGCCCCTATGTTAATATGTTTTCACTTCATCCGAGATTGTTGCCTAATAGCGTTATTTATTACAAATTGAAGTTAGAAATTAAAGGAACAAGGGTTGTGATCAATTACTCCCCTTGTTCACATTTTTCGAAACAATATTACAAACGAGTCATTTATTGCTCTTCGAACAAAGCACTGATCTCATCATTTGTCAATGCCCTAGTGTAGACCCTAAAATTGTCCAAAGTACCTTCAAAAAATTCACTTTGGGTACCAGACCCAGTATCTAAAGCCCCTATATACGAATTCAAGTTTTGTTCGGTTATTTGGGCTCTTACAATGTCCTCCCGACCTACGAGTTGGTTATCAAAATATAGTTCAAACTTGTCAGCGGCTATATGTCTCACAACAACATGTGTCCATGTGTTATCACTAAATGGCCCCTCAACGGTTTCTGTAACAGCTGTAGAGGCTGCACCATTACCTCTAAAAACAACCTTATAGACAATTTTATCATTTACCTTTCTAACATCTATTCTCGTTTTTAAGGAGTAAAAACTAACCAAGGTCGCTTCGTTATTTGCATTGGCAGTATTTAACCAAAAAGAGAACGTTAAATCTCCTTGATAATCGGGTCCTGGAATTTGATTTTCAAAATTCACATATGCTGAAGTCCCATCAAAGGAAATTGCACTGTTTGCATTCCCATTTCTATCAGAAACATAAGAAACCCCTCCTAAGGCCACTCCCGGATCGCCCGGATTAATTTCATCATTCACATTGTTTTCGAACTTGTAATATGAAACAAGGTCTGATTCTATATCGATTTTCGGTTTCACTACAATTAGCATCTCTTTTTCCAGTGTGTCTGTGCTATTACTGTTTGAAACGGTAAGTGTTGCATTATATTCGCCAGCTGTCTCGTATGTAATTAGTGGGTTCTGTTCAGTGGATGTTTCCGGAGTACCTCCTTGGAAGGTCCATGCCCATTGATCTGCATTTGTAGATTGATCCGTGAATTGAACCTGTTCCCCTTCCAGTATTTCTGTAACATCTGCGGTAAATGCAGCACTGGCCGGTTCAAATACCGTTATGAAGTTTTCTTTTACTTCTTCGTCTGTTGTGCCATCTTTGGTAATGTCAAGTGTTACCCTGTACGTTCCTGATTGATTGTAGAAAACCTTTGGGTTCTCTAAATCCGAAGTTGCTGGTGTACCCCCTTCAAAAACCCATGCCCATTGCGTTGGTTCACCTATTGAAGCATCTGTAAATGTAACTTCTGAACCAATTGCCACATTTGTTGCATTTGCCGCAAAATTGGCTTGAATTTCCGGCATTGATTCCACTACGGTGACAGTAACTTCTGCGTTATCGCTCCCACCGGTATTTGTGGCGATTAATTTAACACTGAATGAACCTGACTCGAGGTATGTTACAGAGACTACGTTTTGTGTAGACGTAACTATATCTCCCCCTTCAAACTCCCATTTAAGGCTTTCAACCGTGCCGCTGGAAGTGCTCGTATATACAATTTGTTCGCCTTCTTCAATTGTAGCGCTACTTACAGAAAAACTGGCTGTAGGAGGGTCGGGGTTCTCTGGTTGATTATCTTCACTATTGCAACCATACAGTACCATAAATACCGCGATTATGATGAAGACTACTGGATTTTTTTTCATGATTTTTAGTTTAATTATTAAAAGCTAATCAAAACTAAATACCATGCAGTTCAGTATTTTACGGTTAACCGTAAGTGCTGGTAAATTTCAATAAATTATGGCGCGTTTTACCAATTAATTCAACTAAATAACCCCAAGGTCTTTGATAATGGAAACTAAATGAATCAGATTATTAGCCTTAAAAGAATCTTTAAGCCTGTTGAAACGTTTTTCGACGGTACTAAGGCTATTGGGCTTCATGCGGTCTTCTTTTAGTTTTATTGAGATTTGTTCCTGACTTAATCCATTACACAATAAACCCAAAATAAGAATGTCAAAATCGTTTAATCTAATGTGATTTCCCTTTCTAATATTTATTGCTTCGGAAACATACCGCCTATTCTTACAAACTTCATTAATTGCATCTTTTAATTCAACCAATCCGTTGCGGTGTTTGAGAACATATCCATTAATCCCGAAGCGATCGAATAACATATTCACTTTAGATGGTCTATTTTCTATAGAATACACGATAATTTTAAGGTTAGGTTGTTTTTTACGTGATTTTTCAACCAAACCCGCACCTCCAGCTGTTTTTTGGGTTATATGATCTTTTGAAAAAGAAAGGTCGGTAATCAATAAATCAAATGGTTCGCTATCCAGTAATCCTTTTTGAATTTTTGCATAGGCACCATCGCAATAGCGGTCGTTTAAGATGGTAATTTCAGGGTACTCTTTTTTAAGCATACTAGTTAAACCATAATTAATGCTTTCTAAATCTTCCGCTATAAGTATTTTTTTAAACATCGCTACTATCACACGGGTATTTCAATAGTTACATTGAATCGGTTATTTGATTCTGTGTCAAAACTAATTGTTCCCCTTAATAGTTGAATACGGGTTTCCGTATTCTTAATTCCATTTCCGGCCACTATGTTGAATGAATCCTTATTCGTCCCATTGTCGGAATAGTGAATCGCCAAAATATGTTCCTTTTCATCAAAAGAGAGATGAACCACATTTCCGTTGCTATGTTTCTTGAAATTTGTTATCAATTCCTGCAAAATCCTATATAAATTACCTTTAAGATCTGTTTCGTATTGATGCCATTGAATAGCATCGAGCCCTTTTGTAATTAATGTGTCACTTTCTGATAGATAGCCATATAACATTTCTAAAAGTTCTTCTTTATAATTTCCGCCCGAAATCGCAATTTCCGTTTCTCTAGAAATATCACGGGTACGTTCATATATATTTTCAATTTGGTCAACCGCCTTGAGATATACCCCTTCATTATCTAACTGAATCATAACCGAATATAGATCGTTCGCCAATTCATCATGTATTCTTTTTGATAAATGTTGTTTTGTTTTTTGGATCACTTCTTCGTTTTGAATCTTAAGCTGCCTAATTTTTCGTCTAGTAAGAAAAGCTGCCACGAGAATCAAAATAATACCAGAAAGCACATAAATTATTTTTTGCCTTCGCTGAACTGAGAGCGCTAGTTGCTGTTTCTCCGTTGCCAATTTTAATTTACTTATTTCTTCTGTTTTTAATTTATCATCGTAGCGTATTTTCGCAAATTGGGTCTTTACCTTTAACCCTAGGTCATACAGACTGTCTTTCAATAGTATATACCTGTCTTTTATGATATTGTCTGAAGCGCTAGTTGCCATCATAAATTTTAAGGCATCTAGCTCGCCCTGAGGCCGGTTCGTTTTTATCGACTGTTGCCTAGCTTTATCAAACCAACTTATTGCTTTTTTTTCATCAACTTCCAGATACAATTCTCCTAAGCGTGTATAACTTGCGATCAATCCAATATGGTCGCCTATCCGTTTTCTTTTCTTAAGTGTTGTTAAAAATGCATTTTGTGCGTCGTTCAAGATTTTGTTTTGTTTCCATAGTGCATAATCTAAATTGTCCTGAAATCGAATTTGACCGGTCTCTGGCAAACTGGAAAAATCCGGGTCCTTTATTAGTTCATTTAATAGCGATATTGCTTTTTGATAGCTTTCTTGTTCTATTAATAAGGTCGCCAAGTTGTTCTTATACTTCAAAACTGACTGACTGTTATTACTAATAGCAATCGCCTTATCATAGCTTTTAACCGCGCCTTGAAAGTCTTTAAGTTTCCTATAATTCGATGCTAGGGCGCTATAAGCGGAGCCAATCCATCTTTGATCACTTTCCTGTGACAAATATTGAAGTGCTTCTGTTAAACTTTCTTTACTTCCAAAATAATCAGAAGCATCGCGTTGAACATACGCCATGTTCACCAACATAGCCCCCACTTCACTACTATCATTACTACTTTTGTAATTTGAGATTGCCCGTGTGTAGTATTTGAAAGAACTGTCTGGCTGACTGCTAATTTCTTTATAATAATGGGCCTTAATAAAATTTGATTGGGCCAAGTATCGATTGTTGCCAAGGTAAGTTGCCCCCGAGTCTAATTGTTTCAATGTGGCAAACAAATGGTCATATTCTTTCTCTTTTAGCAAGATTATTCCCTTTTGATGTAAAACATCGAGCCAAAGGGTATCAATATTTCTTGCTTTAACTAGCTCATATGCCGAATCGATTGTAACTCGTCTTTCATTAGTTGGTATTTTACGATTCTTGGTTTTACTTAAAAGTGTTTTCACAGGATCTTCATTCTCTGATTTAGTTTCCACTTTATTACGGCAAGAATTCACCATTAGTATCAACAAAATAAAAACTAGTAACCTCATTAATTTGATTTTTCAGTATCGATGATGAATACCTTCGGTTAAAGTTAAGTGCTTTTTATAAGTATTTGTTTACAAAATAGTAAGGGTGTGCAATTGCACACCCTTACTGTCTAATTTACTAATTATCTTCTCCAGGTTCCTTGGGGTCGTTTTCTTCTTCACCTTCTGTACTCTCATAATTTTCATACTCAGCTGTTGTTGTTTCAGCTATAGCATCAGGAGTACAAGAAAAGAAAACACTGGAGCTTACCAAGGCAATTAGCAGTATCAACTTTTTCATTTTTTTCTTGTTTAAAAAATGATATGATATGGCGCCAAACCATGACAAACCGGTACAGTCATGTTTAACGCCTCAGGTAGCAAAGCTTCTTTTTTAGTGAGGCCTAATAATTTTCCATCTCATGCTGCCTATCCTCTCCAATTGGGCACTTGTGAGATTTTAAATAATCAGGTTTAAATAGAAATTGATAATGACTATATTTAAAATCAAGTTCTATATGAACAAGACAAAGGAAGTTTCGAGTTATTTGTTTAAGTGGGGAAATTCATATTATTCCAAAAATTCATATTATTCCCAATGATGCACAAAATGAATTTTAAAGATTATAGTAAAGACGTACAATCATATTATTCTAAAGAAGGCCCTACAGTAGGTTATCTGTTTTCTAACAGTAAAAAAGGAATCAACGATGGGTTTAAGAGTGCGTTCTATAAACTAGAAAAAACCGACACCAAGTGGTTAATGCATTTCTTTAAAGTAACAGATGAGCATAACTTTGAAAATCCTGAAAAAATTTTAAAGGCATTTGACCATGATAAATACATCCCTATAATTAACTTTCTAAAAGGGAAAACCAAAAAACCAAATCCCGCCATCGTTGAAATGGCGGCGATTTTGGTCGATTATACCCCGAGACCCTTTGATATTATCTCGAAAAGTGTAAAGCCAACAAAGGTTAAAGGCAACAACAAACTCCTAAAGCAAATTAGGCAAAGTGCAAAATTCGCCTACTTACTTAAATATGGTATCGCGGCTCTTTTTGCTGTAATCCTATTATGGTCAGGTAATAGATTACTAAACTATAGAGAGGTTGTAATTGGCAGCGAACAATTGGAAGAAATAGTTGTTTATTTAGAGCCAGAACATGAAAAGCTAGGAGTTCTAAACAAAAAAAACAGTTATACTATAAAGACCCATTTGCCTGTAGGAAACGTAGAATTGTTCTATCGGTTTAACAATTTAAAAAATGAAAAGTTTTCTGGAGGGGAATTTGTCGAAATCCCAAGAAGGTGGCACAAAATGAAGCAAATAACACTAAGTAAATTATGATTAAGTTAAAATTGGCGTTCCAGCTAGCACTTCTTATTTCCGTTGGTATTGGTTTTTCACAACAAGATGATGATATTAAAATCTTAGATATCGATTTAGTGCCATCTTTAAATCCAAACTACCTAAAGAACGAAATCCCTAAATCTACTTTTAAAAACTATATTGAAAGTTCTATTCTTGCCAATTTTCCCGAAAAGTTATCTCATTTTAAATTTAATCCCGATCAAAAACTTCAAAATGACATTAAAAGTTGTCAAATTAAGGTTAACCAGTTAAGACATTCTCAAGCAAAAAAAACCAAAAATAATTTGATAAAACAACAACTAAGGGCTTGCTATGGAAAATATGCCCAAAACACTCCTAAGATCAGATTTGCTTTTGAAAATCAAAATGCAAATAAGATTTACCATATTAATAAAGTAAAGGTGTACTTGTATAGTTCAAATAATTCAATGGGTGTTAACGATAATTATTTCTCAAATAAGAATGATGAACGAGAAGCTCTAATAATAAACACCAAGCAGTTGCATAAAATGCAAAAGACTCTTCTCAGTAAATCGTACCCACTAGATGATGGAGGGTTGGCATTGATACTTTATTTGTTCGAATCTGAAAACTGGCAAGGAGATTTTACTAAAAACCGCATACTCGTTGATTTCAGTTTTGAGTTTTCTAATGGTCAAATTATCCGTTCGTCCCCGCTATTAATCGATCTTTGATTCCTTTCCTTTCTACCAAATTCTATAATTGGTATATGTATTTTCATATCTAACCAATGGTAGTTGATCTTTAGCGCTACTTGAAAGTGGATTCAGCCTTGTCTTGGCCGCAGCACGCTCAACAATAGCTTTGCAAAATTCGGACTTGTAAATACTGTTTTTTTCTGCCATTAACTCAATTATAATTTGAGCTAATAGACCATTTTTTTGACCAGAATTTTCATAGAATAAACTACTTCCTTCAGAGGCCGATATAATTGTTGTTCCGTTCGAAGTTTTTAAGTCTGTAAAAACCTGCCTCATTAAGTTAATTGCTGCTATATCTTCTAAATTTGCTGCGCCAAAAACCTCTCCTGAATAACAGGTATTCAATAGAAACAGTCTTTTACGTGACCGCGTTTTATCTAGTACTAATTCAAAATCTTCATATGTAATACCCGTTTTTTGAATATTACTTTTATTTGAAGAATAAGTGGCATAGAAATATTGATTTTCGACCAATAAACCATGGCCAGAAGCAAACATTATTATTATATCATCTTGCTTCGCCTCAGAAAGAAAACTTGCAATTTCACCCAAAGATTTTCTTGAAACCATACCATCGTACATAATCTTGGATTTAACCTCTATGTTTTTAAGCGTTTTAAATGAATCTTTCAGGGCCACAATATCTTTTTTAGGGAAACTCAACTTACTTAAATCAGTATAATCAGCAACTCCTAAACCTACTAAATAGATTGTTTGTTTACTATTTTTTCCTATGAATTCAATTTCACAAACTCTCTTTAATGATTTTATCCCATTTTGATTGGTAGCAGATAAAGAAATTTTGTTTTTTCCATGATTTAATGGAATCTCTATTTGCGACATATAATTAAACGCACTAGTTTTTTTGATGTCGAAATTTTGATTGATCTTAACCCCGTTAATAGTTAAATCTATCCTGATAGGTTTACTTAGTGAATCTTTGATCTCCACCAGAAGTACTTTATTCCTGTCAGCTGTTGTTCTCGGAATATTAGCTTCATTGGTGATTTTTAGAGTGGGGGTTTCCATGTTTTTCGACTTCGGAATTTGATCAAAACCTAAACGCTTTATTCTTTTGTAGTAGGCCGCTCGATACAAATCTCTTTTATTAATTGTTTGTTGATCCAGTATTTCAGATAAACTTTCAATTACTAAGTCGGGCCTGTGGTATTGTAGATCAAACTGTTCAAAACTAAATGTTCTATCATCTTTTACAAAAGAAATGACATTTCTAGCTTTAGAAGTGTACCAATAGTTTAATTGTGGTGTTAATACGAAACCGCCTGTTTCTTCCTTTAAACTATATCTGCTAAATAATTTGTTTTTAAATCCTTTTGTATAAAATGAAAGGCCTCCATTTTCTGAACCACAGATTACATTTTTACTAGAAGGGGTCGTGATTTTTCCGAAAGACCTATCGACTGTTGTCCATTTTTTCGAATCTATATTAAATAACCTTGTCTTGTTCGTTTCTTGAATAGCCAACAAATCATCATCAATAAATTTTAATTCATTTATATGTTCAATTCTTTGGTTACTTATATCATACTTATTTATAATCTTTAAAGTCGTCAGATCAACAAACTCTAAAGTCTCTTTATTGGCTATTGCAATCAATTTTCCAGAAGTACTAAATGTACTTCGAGAAGCGTATGTATCTCTTATCTTCTTCAGCTTCTTTGCTTCCATGTCATATATAAATATTGACGTTGGACGGGCCTTTAACACATTTGTTTTTAAGTTTATGTTGTTTAAAGACAAAATTAGCATCTCTTTCTCATCGGGAGAAACGCTTATTTCTTGTATACCTATTCCAGGAACATTAAAACGGTCAACATTTTGAAGTTGGCCATCTGTATTTTTCAATACGTCTACGGTAGAACTATATGATGCCGGATTATTTTTCTTCCCTGAATTGGTCAAGTGCATGACCTCTTTAGCTAAAGC
>CALIIC010000158.1 GCA_938020445.1 uncultured Flavobacteriaceae bacterium
GTTATCATCAAGTTAAAAAAAGCAATCACTCATTCAAAGAGTAGGTTTACTCATTCTGGTTTTCCATAAATTAAAACCTTGTTTAATTTAGGGCAAAATAAAACCACCAATATTGTATCCATTAACCTTTGAGCCCGAAGTTGGATTCTTAGGGTGGGAAAAAACTTATTGTTCAAAATTTCAATAAAACCTGCTGGCTACAAAACCTATGAACAATATGGGTTTCGAGTTAAATCGAAAGGTCTGTGTATAGAGTCCTTAAATCTTTGGCCGCGACGCTTCGGGGCAGCTTTGCAACAAAAAGGAAAACAATAGGCACAACGGTTGTGCATAATTATGAAAAAACATAAACTACTCACAATATGAAACATTTCTTTATAACATTTTTGGCGATTATCTCCATATCTATGTGTGCCCAAAGTCAAGATACGCTAGTAGACGTTGGGGGGTATAAAATGTATTTTAGTATAACGAAAGGCAAAGGAACTCCAATTCTTTTTGAAGCTGGTGGAGGGGATGATAGTTCTGTTTGGAACAACATATTAGAAAAAATTCATAAGGTTACAGGCACAACGTTAATTACTTATGACCGTTCTGGATTTGGACAAAGTGAATTAAATCCAAATTTGAAAAACGATTCGGATTTTGGAATAGAAAATGGTATTAAAGAACTGGAGACAGGTCTTTCAATGTTGGGTTTTAACGATGAAGTTATACTGGTTTCCCATTCGTATGGGGGATTGTATAATCTGTTCTTCGCGCGGAAACATCCTGAAAAAGTTAAGTCGGTTATTTTAGTAGATGTTACGCTTAACAATTTTTGGAATGAGGAATTACTAACAATGAGAGATAACAATGTCGATATTAGTACAATAGATAAACCTTCAGGCGACTATTATCTGAATGCTAATTTTAATGAAACCATGCGATATGCGAGGAATATATATTTTCCAGAGAACATCCCAATTATAAACATTTTTCCCGAAAACTCTTTTCCGGGTTTTCCTGCGGTACTTTCAAATAGGTGGAGGAAACTACACAAAGAATTTGGAGACAATAAGGATAATATAACAAACATTATAGCGAAGGGAAGTGGTCATGCTGTGTTTCAAGATAACCCTGCGTTAATCATCAATGCAATTATTAAAGCGTACTCAAAAACGCTAGGAGAAGGGCAACAAAATGAGCTATTACAAAAAGCGCTAGATAATGCCATAGAATTATCCATTGAAGCTAGGATGAACAATCGTTCGGAACAAGATTTGAATACATTGGGATATTCATTTTTGGGAAATGAAGAATTGGATAAGGCTTTGGAAGTTTTCAAATTAACTACATTTTTGTTTCCAGATAGTTTCAATGCATATGATAGTTATGGCGAAGCTTTATTAAAAGCAAATCGAAAAGCAGAAGCAATTGAAATGTTTGAGAAATCGATTGAATTGAATCCAGAAAATGAAAATGGAAAAAAGGTTTTACAGCAACTGAAACAAGAATAACTAGGTACAACGATATCTATGGCAGATAGCGCATAAAAGGCTAAATTTAGCGGTTTGGGGGAATTTGGCGGGTACGCCAAACCTTTGGCCCTGAAGCGTCGGGGTTGTTTTAGACAAAAAAACAAAACCAAAATTTTTTGCTTAGCGCTTGGCTAAAGATCCGTCGGATTTTTGGGCCACACCAATCCTATCTAAGACGGCTGCCAAACATGCTCAAAGGATATTCTTCATAGCAACTTTTGCCGTATCGAGCATTCGTTTTTACAATTTCACAACAAAATGTATTATAACCCGGTGAATGAAGCCCAATAAAAGTATACGTTGTTATTAAAACAGAACCGCACTATGTCTATGTTTAATCGATTTTTGAGATCTAGACGAAATTGCCATACTGAACCTAACGCTAGCAAATAATTACAGTTGTTGGCTTTTGTACAATGGGCAATATCCTATGCAATGGAGTAAATCTTCACTATATTTGCGTAAATAGTACGCATAATATGAAGAACACCGTTCAGCTTACCGTAGATGCCGTCGTATTTGGCTATGAAGCAGGAAATATATCCGTTATCCTGGTCAAACGTAAATACGAACCGTATAAAAACGCATGGGCATTGCCAGGCGGCTTTGTGCTTGAAAATGAAAATCTTGAACAGGCTGTCGAGAGAGAACTTTCGGAAGAAACCGGTGTGAAGATCAATTATCTTGAACAGTTGTACACGTTCGGTGATCTGGGAAGAGACCCTAGGGGTAGGGTGGTATCGGTAGCCTATTTTGGTTTGGTCAAACCCAATGCATTTAAACTACAGGCGTCGACCGATGCGGAGCAGGCCGAGTGGTTCCCTATTAATACCCTTCCAAAGCTGGCTTTTGACCATAAAAAGATTTTTAAAATAGCGCTTGAAAGACTTCAAGGAAAGATAACCTATGAACCTATTGGTTTTGAATTACTCGATAAAAAGTTCCCTTTTTCCGATTTGGAGAAATTATATGCAACCTTGCTGGGGAGAGAAATTGATCGGCGAAATTTTAAAAAGAAAATTACAAGTCTAAAAGTTTTAGACGAGTTAGATGAAAAGGTTTCTAAAGGCCGGGGTAGGCCTGGCAGCCTTTTTAGCTTCAATCAAAAGCGTTATTTCGAACTGAAGAAAGAGGGAATCATCTTCGAAATCTAACCTTCTTAAAGAGCTCTAAATTTTAATTTGCGTAAAAAAAACACAAAATATATTGTGAGTTGAAAAATCACATCTTATATTTGCGTCATAAATACACAAATTAATTTAAAACCCTGGAATTATGTTCGGAATAAACTACATCAAATTTGATTCGATGAATTACGTAATTCATTTTATAAATGGAAAAACAAAGAAAGAGGGCCGTGGACTATCGTTCTTTTACTTTGCGCCCAATTCTTCTATAGTAGCAATCCCCATGGAGAGCAAAGATTTTCAGTTCATTTTTAACGAGACCACAAAAGACTATCAAGAAGTAGCCATTCAGGGACAAATCACCTATAAAGTAAAAGACCCAAAAGCACTGGCAGCGGTACTCGATTTTACGGTCAATAGTAAAGGACATTACCTGAAGGATGATAATGAAAAAATACAGCAACGAATCATCAATGAAGCGCAAACAGCAAGTGCGGGAGTCATTCAAAAATTGAGCCTAAAAGAAGCCCTGAGACAACTGCAACAAATTGAAAACCGGATCATGGAGAGCGTTCAGAATTCTAAAACGGTCAACATGCTGGGGCTCGAAATCCTTAGTGTAAACGTTTTGGGAGTTACCCCGAATCCTGAAATGGCGAGGGCTTTGGAAGCTCAAACCCGAGAATCATTGCAGAAAGAAGCAGATCAGGCCATTTATGAACGCAGAAATTTTGCCGTGGAACAAGAACGCATTATAAAGGAAAGCGAATTGAACACAGAGATAGCGATTGAGGAGAAACAGAAGCAGATTGCCGAAAAACAAATGGAAACGGAAGTCGTAAAGCAAGAAAACGAGCAAAAGCTGAAAGAAATGGATATGGCCTCCAATATTTTGCTAGAGGATCAGAAGCAAAAGCTAATTGATATAAGGGTTGACAACGAAAAGAAAGAGGCAGATGTGAAGGAATATGTGTTGCATGCAAACCTTCGCCCCTACAAAGAATTGGATTGGAAAACACTGATGGCAATCAATTCCGACGGGATCGACCCTAGGGGCCAGATTGCCCTTGCTTTTAGGGAATTGGCCGAGAATGCCGATAAAATTGGGAATCTCAATATCTCTCCAGAGTTGTTGAATGCTATTATGAAAACAAAGGCATAACCAAATGGAACTTGAAAAAGCAATCATCGTTCGAGATAAAACAAGGCTTGAGCAGCTCATAGAGCGATTTAATTCAAAAGCGCAAGCAAAGTTTTATTTAGAACGCGCCGGAGAAGATTTTGAGTATTACGAAGAGGAGCATGGCACATTTTATACTGCATTGAAAAAGGTAGAAAAGCAACTATCTTCCCTAGTGAAGTACAAGGTGGTCTATAGGTCGTTTTTACCAACTTATATCTTTGCCAAGGGCGATATGGTCGTTGCCTTGGGGCAAGACGGATTGGTGGCAAATATCGCCAAGTATGCAAATGGATTACCGATCGTAGGCATTAATCCGGATGTTGAACGGTACGACGGGGTATTGTTACCGCACAGGCCGGACAATTTTTTGTCAGCGATCAAAGATTATATTAATGGAAATAGGACCTATAAGCTTGTGACGATGGCGAAAGCGAAAATGAACGATGGCCAATCACTGCTCGCGTTCAATGATTTTTATGTTGGGGCCGCTTCCCACGTTTCTTCTCGCTATACTTTGGAGTTTGGTAAGGGCAGAGAAAGCCAATCCTCGAGCGGCATATTGGTCTCGACCGGAGCAGGTGCCACCGGATGGATCAGTTCGGTCTTTAATATGACAAATAACATTAACAATTACTTCTACAACCAAAAGAACAATTTTGATTCAAAATTGAATTGGGAAGATGATAAATTGCTATTTGTGGTACGGGAACCCTTTTTAAGCAAAATGTCACAAATAGACTTGGGGTACGGTACTATTACAAGGGAAAAAACGTTAAAGATTGAATCCAAGATGCCCACCAAAGGGGTTATTTTTAGTGATGGTATTGAAGCTGACTTTTTGAATTTTAATGCAGGGAGCAGTGTTGAGATAGGAATTGCAAAAGAGAAAGCTCATTTGGTATTGTAGCGTGAGACGTTTGCGTGCGTCCAGGAAGGATCGGGATTAATGATTAAATATTCGAAAAAAATTACCGTTATCTTCAAATACGCTATCTCGATTGTAATAAGCTAGGGAGCTTATTGAAGCCTGAAAAGTAAAATAGGCTATCAAGTAAAAGCGTATTTAAAAATTATAAAATAAAACTGTTAGAAAAACCGAAAACTATGAATGGATTATTATTAACCGACGGATATAAAACCGGACACCACCAACAATACCCAAAGGGAACAGAAGAAGTCTATTCAAATTGGACCCCCAGAAGTAATAAATATGCCCCAAAAGGCTGTGATAAGGTACTCTCTTTTGGTCAGCAATATGTGATGCAGTGGTTGCATGATTATTTTGAGAATCATTTCTTTTCGAAGCCAAAAGACATCGTTTGTGCCGAAATAAAGACAGAATTATCCTTGTATCTCAACGCTGAATATGATGTTGCACATTTTGAACAGTTGCACGATTTGGGGTATTTGCCCATTCGTGTAAAATCACTTGATGAAGGTGTTGAGGTTCCCATTCGAGTGCCGATGCTCACGGTTGTGAATACTGCTCCCGATTTTTATTGGGTCACCAATTTCTTGGAAACCATTTTGTCGACCATGTTGTGGTTGCCCATGACTTCGGCCTCCATTGCGTTGACCTATAAACGTATTTTTAAAAAATGGGCCTTGAAAACAGATGCTGAAAATAGCGCGTTTATTGATTTTCAAGGGCATGACTTTTCCATGCGCGGCATGGGTGGTCTTCAAAGTGCTGTTGCATCAGGTATGGGGCATGCGGCTGTATTTTTAGGTTCCGATACCTTACCCGTGATTCACGGACTTCGAAAATATTATGGAGCAGAAGGTTTTGTGGTCGGTTCTGTAAATGCCACTGAACATTCGGTCATGTGCGCCGGCACAAAAGATGATGAGATAGGCACCTTTAGACAGCTAATGAAAACCTACCCAACGGGAATCTTGTCCGTTGTGAGCGATACCTGGGACTTATGGAAAGTACTTACCGACTATTTACCCGTTTTAAAAGAAGAGGTGCTGTCACGTGACGGTAAATTGGTGATTCGCCCCGATAGTGGAGACCCGGTCGATATTATTTGTGGTACCAATACAAAAATGGGTACAGGTACACCGGTAGAAAAAGGAGTGGTCGAATTGCTTTGGGATGTTTTTGGCGGAACGGTAAACAAAGAAGGTTTTAAAGTGTTAGATCCCCATATCGGTGCCATTTATGGGGACAGTATCACCACGACCCGGGCAGCCGATATTTGTCAACGCTTACATGACAAGGGTTTTGCTACCACGAATGTGGTACTAGGAATCGGTTCGTTTACCTATCAGTTCAATACACGGGATACCTTCGGTTTTGCCATGAAAGCAACCTCTGTGGTGGTGAACGGGGAACGAAGGGAAATCTTCAAAGACCCCATAACCGACGATGGTGTGAAGAAATCTGCCAAAGGCCTGATCCGAGTGGATAAGGTAGAGGGCGATTATGTGTTGGTCGATGAGGTAACCGAAGCCGAAGAGCAAAAAGGGGAATTGAAGGTGATTTTCGAAGATGGCAAGTTTTTAAACAAAACAACTATCGAAGAGATTAGAGCACGAATAAACGAACGGGTGTAATACCCATAAACCCAAACAGCATGAGTATGATCGAAAAGGTTTTAATTGGAATTGCTGTCGGGGATGCATACGGTGCGGGAGTAGAGTTTCAAGATAGGGATTGGATACGCAAACATGTTGATTTTACCAAATTCGTGAATGCAAGAAGCCGAATTCAAGTTGAGAATGAAAAGAGGAAGATCTTTATAGAAAATTATCATGAATGGGACTATACCGATGATACTGAAATGACAATTGGTTTGATGAAAGCATTGATTTCGGGGGAAGGGTTTAGCGAATCGTTGTTAATTGAAAAATGGAAAGGGGAATATGAAAATGGGAAACAAATAAAGGGCTATGGCAGAAATGGGCATGGATCGATGGCATGGTTTTATTCAGGAAGTAAATCAATAGAAGAGGTTAGGGCATTTCAAAAGGAGCGAACCAATCCTGGGAATGCCCCCGCGATGAGATCCGTTCCTTTGGGCTTGTTGAACGAAAGTTTAATTAATGAATATGCATCGATAAATGCGCGGGCAACGCATCCAAATACCAACGCCATCCTATCTAGCCAATGTGTTTCTTGGGCGGCTGAATATCTATTGGTCAAAGATGGGGACCCCGCCAAAATTATTGAGTATTGCTTTGAGAAAATAGATTTGAACAACGAGTATAGGACCTATTTAATAGCAGTGGATCAACTAGGGCGATATGATGATTTAAAAGAAGAGGATTTCAGGGTTTTATGCGGTCGTCAGCCGATCGAACCACCTTACTTTTTATCAGGGATAAAAGGACTTCCGTCAGACTCGAAATTTACCGCAGGTTGCGTATTGTATGTTTTAAAGAATGCGAAAAATGCATTTGATGCACTAAAAAAGTCAATTTGGTTGGGAGGAGATGTAGATTCGGTAGCATCCATTACAACAGGGATAATGTCTGGTAAAACGGGTTTGGATAGTATACCCAAATACATGTTGAACAAGGTGGAAGGTATTCCGTATCTAAAAAAAATGGCAAGTGAATTCAATAAAATAGTTGCTTAAAAACGAACAAATGAAATACGAAATAAAAAAGTTTAGAGACGGACAAGTAGCTGCTGAAATTTTGGAAGCGGGCAACTTAGAAGTCCGCATTCGTGGGAATAGTTATGAAGACCTGTTTGCCATTGCGGCGATAAAAGAAGCTTGGGATGCCGACAATAGTATGAACAAAACGGCCACGGCATGTTTAACCATCTATTGTCTTATTGGTCAACGTTCGGATAGGCGCTTTAACCCCAAAGAATCTTTTGACTTAAAAGTGATTGCCAACTTTATCAATTCGATGGGTTTTGATAAAGTAGAAATACTACATCCGCACAGCCCTATTTCCTTGGCCTTGATCAAAAATGCCCGTAAGCTATCTCATTTTCCATACGTTCAAAAAACGTTCCACGCGATCGGAAACCCTGTTTTGGTGAGTCCAGATGCCGGTGCGTACAAAACAACCCATGAAATTGCCGAAAAATTGGGAGCTGATTTAGTCCCCTCGAACAAAGTACGAGTTGACGGGGCACCTCAAATTAGCATTCAAGGCGATGTAAAAGGGAAAGACTGTCTTATAGTCGACGATTTGGCCGATGGTGGTCGAACTTTTAAATATTTGGCAGCGGCCCTCAAAGAACAAGGTGCGGCCAAGGTATACCTATATGTGACACATGCACAATTTAATTATGGTTTTGATGAACTAAAGGAAACCATTGACCATGTGTATTGTACTAATAGCTACAAGGATATTGAGGATGAATTTGTGACCCAATACAAAGTTGATTAGTACGTAAGAAGCTTTTATTAACGAGATTAAAAAGAACACGAGATGGAATATTCGCTAGCGTTGGTCAAACAACAATTTGATACAACTGAAAACATGAAATACTTGTTTTTTTGGGGACATACGCCAAGTAAGGACGATTCGGTGACGAAAAGCTGTTTCAGTCAATGGTGGAAAGCATCTTTTACAAAAGAAAATGAAACCTATAAAACAGCGGAACATTATATGATGGCCGAAAAGGCACGTTTGTTTCAAGCTTTGGAAATAAGAAGTGAAATTATAGCGAGCACGCATCCTGCAGAAGCTAAAAAATTGGGTCGTAAGGTGAAAGGTTTTGATGCTGACATTTGGGACGAACATAAGTACGCAATCGTAAAAGAAGCAAACATGCTAAAGTTTTCGCAGCAGGTCGCCTTAAAGGACTTTTTAGTAAACACGGGAAGTAGAATTCTGGTCGAGGCCAGTCCGGTAGATAACATCTGGGGGATTGGTTTGGCGCAAGACGACCCAAAGGCTCAAAACCCTCATCTATGGCAAGGTGAAAACTTACTTGGTTTTGCGTTGATGGAAGT
>CALIIC010000159.1 GCA_938020445.1 uncultured Flavobacteriaceae bacterium
AATACAGTAACCTTTAGTTTGTACTTGCCCGCCGGAATATTCTTCAACACATAGTTTCCGTCTTCATCAGATGAAGCACCCAGTGAAGTCCCCTCTAAATATACATTGGCAAATGGTACAGATGCTACATCATCCAAAACAATACCTTGAATTTCCGATGTTTGTGAGTGGACGAAAAAACCGACCATACAGAAGAAACAGGCAACTAAAAATGATTTATTTCTTTTAGTCAAATTTTTATTTTGGGGCATTACAAATAATATTTTAGACAAATCTAAAAATTTGTTTTTACATATAAAAATGTAATTTAGCGTAAAATCTAAAAGATGACCCTTTCAGAAGAGGACTATATCAAAGCCATCTACCACTTGGGTAAAGGGGAGCAAGCACCCGTATCGACCAACGCCGTAGCCGAAAAGATGGATACTAAGCCTTCTTCTGTCACCGACATGGTCAAGAAGTTATCTGAGAAGGGTGTCGTAAATTATCGCCGTTACAAAGGGGTGCGCCTAACAGAATACGGCCTTAAAATTGCACTATCGATTGTGCGGAAACATCGATTATGGGAGGTGTTTTTAGTAGAAAAACTTCATTTTTCTTGGGATGAGGTACATGAGGTCGCTGAACAATTAGAGCATGTAAAAAGTGAGAAATTGATCGACGAACTTGACAAGCACTTGGGTTTTCCAAAGATAGACCCACACGGGGATCCTATTCCGTCCAAAGAAGGTGAATTCAAAAAAGCAGTTAAAAAGCTACTGAGTGAAGTACTAACGGGAACCAATGGTGTTTGTGTTGGGGTAAAAGACTCTTCGCCTCCTTTTCTTAAATTTTTGGACAAAAACAACATTGCGCTGGGCGACCCAATAATCGTACTTGAAAAAGAGGAATTCGATGGGTCATTGACTATTAAAATAAACAATAAGGAAATGCGGATTTCGGAACAAATAGCCTCTAATCTGTTCGTCGAAATAATCGATTAGTTCGGTTCAATACCGCATGGAATAAAACGTATACTATTATTATGATGGAACAAGTGATTACCTATTTTGAATCTATCAATCCGGTTCTGGCCGCACTATATGCAACTTTGTTTACCTGGGGACTCACCGCTGCCGGTGCCGCCTTGGTATTTTTGTTCAAATCAATGAACCGCGCTCTTCTTGATGGCATGCTGGGGTTTACCGGCGGTGTGATGGTAGCGGCAAGTTTTTGGAGCCTTTTGGCCCCAGGAATAGAAATGAGTCCGGGCGAGGGTTTTGTAAAAGTAATCCCGGCAGCAGTTGGTTTTTTGCTTGGCTCTTTATTCATCTTTGGCTTGGACAAGGTGCTACCCCACCTTCATATCAACTTTAAGGAAAGTGAAAAAGAGGGCATTAAGACCCCATGGCATAAAACAACGCTGTTGACCCTGGCCATTACACTTCATAATATTCCGGAAGGGCTCGCTGTAGGCGTTCTTTTTGGGGGAGTGGCTGCAGGTTTTGACGGGGCGACCATTGGCGGCGCCGTTGCCTTGGCACTGGGCATTGGCCTGCAAAACTTCCCGGAAGGCTTTGCCGTTGCCATGCCTTTAAGGAGACAGGGGCTTAGCCGCACAAGAAGTTTTATGTATGGCCAGGCTTCCGCTATTGTTGAGCCCATTGCCGCTGTTTTAGGAGCATGGGCAGTTCTTACTTTTGAGCCCATGCTTCCCTATGCACTTTCGTTTGCCGCAGGTGCCATGATTTTTGTGGTTGTGGAAGAGGTGATTCCGGAAACGCAACAGGACAAATACACCGATATTGCCACGATGGGTTTCATTGGTGGATTTATTGTAATGATGACCTTGGATGTGGGTCTGGGTTAACATCCTAACTCACCATGAATCTAAAAAATGAACATGAAAAAAGTAGTCGCGATCGCCTTGTTATTTGTTGTGCATTCAATACAGGCACAAAACGATGTTTCACGTATTCAAAACGAAATTGATACGCTGGTTTGGAAACCGTTTAAATCGGCCTTTGAAACCCTGGATGCCGAGGCCCTAAACGAAATTTATATCGACTACGCATTGCGGGTAACTCCAAACGGTATCGACACTCAAAATTCGTTCAAAAAAACCAACCTAGATCGTTTTGAAGTCAATAAAAAAGAAGGAATGGCCATTTCTTTAGACTTTTGGTTCGACAACAGGCAAACCAACGAAACTACTTCCTACGAAGTCGGTTTTTACCGTATTGGAGCTACAAAAAACGGTTCGACCACATATAGTTATGGACAGTTTCATATTGTACTCAAGAAAATTGATGGGCAATGGAAAATCATACAGGACTGGGATACGGCTTCCATTAATGGGGAGGCCATTACTGCAACGGATTTTTCAAAGCAGCACCCGCTCGCGTTTTAAGCTGTAATACGTGGTTTCTTTTCAGTACAGTAGAGGCTTGATTCGTCTTATATTACAATATAATAGAGTACAAATTTCGTTTGTTTTTCAAAAAATCATACTTTCCCTAAGCATTTGTTTCCCAAGAAACCCCAATCCTACAATGATAAAACTACCTTTTACCTATACGGCCGCATTCCTTTTTTCACTTGTACTGAGTTGTAATAGCACACAAAATACCACGGCACAGACCGCATCTATATCAAAACCCATCCCTCAGGACTCCCGTAGTTTCCGGAACGATATGCGCAGCTTTGTAGTGAAACTTAGTACGTATGCGAAAGCAATAGACCCAGATTTTGCCATTATTCCCCAAAACGGTATCGAGTTGGTTACAGATACCGGCTATGCCGATGGTGCGCCAATGATGACTTACTTAGCGGCTATTGATGCGAATGGGCAAGAAAACCTTCATTATGGTTATCATGGTGATAACAAACGCACCCCCAAACGCAGTGGTGACTATATGAACGGCCTTCTGCAAGTTTCACAGCAAACGGGCAATTCTATTTTTGTCATAGATTATTGTGACACGGAGAAAAAAATAGTGGATGCACACCAGCAATCGTACAAAAAGAATTTTATCCCCTTTGTCGCCACTGAACGAAATTTAACGGTCATCCCCAAGATTTCGGCAAGTCTGAATAAAATAAACACAAATGATATTCAAGCAATCAATGCAGCTAAAAATTTCCTTTTTTTCCTGAACTATGAAAATTTTGATACAAAAAACAGCCTTCTGACCGCAATTGCCAACACTGATTATGATGTTGTTTTTATCGATTTGTTTTTCAATGACGGCACCCCGTTCACATCTGATGAAATTACTAGGCTAAAAACAAAGGCTAATGGTGCCAAGCGCCTGGTTTGTTGTTATATGTCTATCGGGGAGGCAGAAGACTATCGGTTCTATTGGAAAAAAGAGTGGAACAACGACAAACCCTCCTGGTTAGATGCCGAGAACAAAAATTGGCCCGGAAATTACAAAGTCAAATATTGGGATACAAACTGGCAAAACATTATATTAGGAGGCGAAAATGCTTATTTAGACAAAATATTAGAGGCAAATTTCGATGGTGTTTATTTAGATATTATCGACGCATTTGAATATTTTGAAGCTGATTAGCCGAGCCCCCTGTATCGTACTTATACCGCCGTTTATCCCTATCTGTCGCATGTCATAGATAAAATGCACGCGTTGGGCTAAAAAAAATTAACATTTCATTGCTATTGGTTTTCTTTACCTGTTGAATCAAAATTTGAACAAGAGGGAAAAAACTACGTAGCATTGAAAAATAAGATTAAAGTACTATTGATTACTGAAGGCACCTACCCCTTCAATACAGGAGGTGTTTCTACTTGGGCTCATGATCTCTGCTCTAGGATTTCTAATTCTGAATTTTACTTATATGCAATAAACGCCGGTGTAGAACTTGCACCTAAATACCCTTTGAGTTCACATGTTAAAAAAACAATTCAAGTACCAATGTGGTCCCCTGAAGAACCCTTTGACTGTGTGGACTACGACATTAAATATTCAGATGTTTTAAAAGCACGGGAGTATACTTCAGAAGACTTGATTCGAGAAGCATTCGTTCCCAATTTCAAAAGATTTATTCAGATTATCTATTCAGAAGACCAGTCGATTACAGGATTAAACGACTGCTTTTATCATATGTGGTCTTTTTTTCAACAGTATGATTATAAAGTGACAATGACCAGCGAAACAGTCTGGAATGTCTTTTGCCGTACCTTACAAGAAGTACTCCCGAGCAACGAACTTGAAGAAATGTTGCTGGAAGACATCACCACCGCCATGCGCTGGATCTATCGATTTTTAATTCCCATAGCCATCGATGTACCAAAGACAGACGTCTCGCATGTTACCATTTCAGGAATTGCCGTGCTCCCTGCACTTTCGTTAAAATACAAATACAACACACCCATTTTGGTGACAGAACACGGAGTGTTTATACGCGAACGACTTATCGCAATAAGTGCTGCCGACTACTCCTATTTCCTTAAAAAAATGCTTATCAACTTTTCGGAGTGTATCACGCGTTTGGTGTATCATCATGCGTCGGAAATATCTACCGTAAGCAAATTTAATATGGCGTGGGAGTGCTTTTACGGTGCAGATATGAGTAAAATAAAGGTGATTTATAACGGAGTGGACCACAACTTCTTTAAACCCCTTCCAAAACCGAAAGAACATGCGAACACGCCTACCGTTGTGGCGGCTGCTCGAATTTTCGATTTAAAAGATATTTTAACTATGATTCGTACCTGCGCGGAGGTACAGAAAACCATTCCGAACGTACAATTCTTAGTCTATGGCAACAAAGACGCCGTACCCGAATACACCAAAGAATGTGAACTTCTTATAGCCACTCTCAATTTAACCGAGAATTTCTTTCTAAAAGGCTTTCACAATAGACCTGAATATATTTACGCTGAAGGCGATATTTCTATTTTGACTTCCATCTCAGAGGGATTCCCGTATACCGTTATTGAATCTATGAGTTGTGCGGTTCCGGTTATTGCAACAGATGTGGGCGGTGTATCGGAGGCCCTGGATGATACCTGTGGCTTCATTTGTAAACCTAGGAATCATGTAGAAATAGCGGAAAAAGTTGTAAAACTCCTTCAAAACGAACAATTACGTAATTGGATGGGTGAAAATGCACGAAACAAGGTAATCGCAAATTTTACGATAGATAATTTTATCAATGCTTTTGAAAAAACGTATGAAACACTAAGCCAAAAAAATAGCGTAATTCCCAAAAGATACGCCTGAACCATTTTTCGACCGATTCAAAATTCCAGCCCCCGATGGATCAAATTAAAAACAACATACATCTTGTAACCCAAGAGGTTATCCAAAAAATTGGTGACCCCGTAAGTCCTATGGTTGTCCTGGCTACGTTGGAATCCTTTGGCATACGAGAAAAAGATGTTTTTCAAGATTATGGCCTTCCCACTAAAATGGACCTTGCAAAAGAGCTCTTTAAGACGCTTAAGGCCATGGATAAATCCGAATTAAAAAACAGCAACGAACGTAAGAAAATCAATCGTACGGCTTCGATTCCAGTATCGGGGTACCTTTGGATGAAGGCAAAGCTGTTCACGCAATTCTATCCCTTGGGAATTTTTCATTTACTTCCTATTTTTCTGCAGGTAGCGGCGATTATATTCTTTGGGTATTCCTTATGGACATTCATAGGTTTCAATGTTGTTCAATCTACCTCTGTAGTTCTCGGGGTAATTTTAGGCCTCATCATCTCTGGCGGGTATGTACAAGTTATGGGGAGGCAGGCTTCTTTCTATTGGCATCATGGGGAATACTCGAAAGCTAAGATGGTTATCGATAAGTTGATCCGATCAGGTATCAAGGGAATTTTATCTACGTTTCTCATTATAGGACTTTTGAACTTTTTCTTTAACCTATACCCTTTTACCTTTATCTTGATTACCCTAATATACGCCTTGCTAATTGGGTTGCTTTTGTTGGTAATGGCTCCCTTTCACACCATTAAAAAACGTTGGGCGATTTCCGTGGCTATTTTAATCGCTACGGGCTTGGCACTTTTCTTGCACTTTAACACCGAATTGAACGTATACCTCACCCATTGGATAGGAATTTCAGCTGCAATTATTCTTTCCAAATTACTATTGAACTACTTTTTTAATAGAAAAGGTGCCGAATCATTGCATCAAACCATCAAACCCAAAAAATTGATGGTGATTTACAAAAACTACCATTACTTTTTTTACGGTGTTCTCATCTATGTCTTTGTGTTCATTGATCGTATTGTTGCATGGTCTGCCGATATTCAGTTTACCAGACAGTTCTTTCTCTTATATGAAAAAGATTATGAAATAGGAATGGATTTGGCCATCTTAATGTTTTTCATGCTTGCCGGGGTTATGGAATATGGTATTGCTGCCTTCAGCAAATTTATGGATGTAAGACAACATCATACTTCATTTTTAAAGAAACAAGATTTCAACAAACACCTCGGCAGAATGTACTGGGGACACGTGCTGCTGTTGCTATGTACTGCCTTGGCCACTACCGTGTTGATTTACTTACTTATTACCCAACCTTGGGGATATGCGGCACATTTTGGAGAACAATTAAATACGCTAAGTGTCAAGGTCTGCATTATTGGAGGCATCGGGTATTTTTTGCTCACCTGGGGTATGCTGAACAGCCTTTACCTCTTTACGTTAAATCGACCTAAGGGAGCCTTAAAAGCCCTATTCATAGCCTGTATCGTAAATTTTGTAGTGGGCTTTGTCCTCAGCAGGACCATTGCCTACGAATATAGTGTGGTGGGTATGCTGATCGGTGCTTTCGTATTTACCGCGCTCACTTTAAAAGAAAATATTCACTTTTTTAATCGCTTGGACTATCATTATTATGCGGCTTACTAGTATCATTTACTTTTTACTACCCTTCTTAACGGAGCGGCCACCTGCCATAGAGCGCAGCAAGGATAGTTCGCCCTTGTTTGTGTGCTATGGACGCATTGAACCTAGCACACTCATTGACAATGAATTGCTTATTCTAGAGTCACAGCATTATACTACGGACGAAATTGACCTGATAAAGGGACAAAATAAAAAGGTTTTAGCATACCTAAGCCTTACCGAAGTGCATGAAGCGGCCTTCTTTTACCAAGCTATTAAACCTTATATACTTAGCAAGAATAGCCATTGGAACAGCCAATATATCGATATCTCCAACCAAAATGCACAAGAGATTCTATTCAATGCGGCCGATACCATTCTCTCAAAAGGTTTTGATGGCCTTTTTCTAGACAATCTAGACAATGTAGGCGAATGGGGCAGTCTTTCAGGAAACGATACCGCCTTAGTGAAATGGGTAACAAAATTAAAAACAAGGGCTCCAAAAAGCTTCCTAGTTCAAAATTCGGGTCTCTTCTTACTGGAACAACTGAAACCTCATATTGATGCCGTTGTTCTTGAGTCGTTCATAACGGCCTATAACTTCGAAACAAAAAAGTATGGATTACGTGACGCAAATGCAAGAATCGCCCTATCAAAAAAAGTTAGCGGAATCAGAAAAAAAATTGGGAAGCCTATTTATATCATCGAATATGCAGACAACCTCCGATTGAAGAAAAAGGTAGAACGGGCCTTAGAACAAATGGGGTATCCGTACTTCATTGCCAACATTAACCTAATGACCATCCCCAAATTTAAAGACCAATAACACCAAATGTTCCTATTCGATAAAATACTATTGGGCCCCTTTCGAATCCTTCTCCTTTTTTTAGGGGTATTGTTTGTGCATCAGCTGATTGTAAGACAACCACTTAAGAATTATGGGATGGACTATCTCCTGAAAAGAATGGTATTCTTGGGCAGTACTCTAGTGCTACTAATTTTCGCATTGATCCAACTGAACATGTATGACATTTTCTCGATACTTGCCATTTTCTTGATTACGGTAGTTCTTCGATATCTAGACATACGATCTTCAAAGACCATAGCAAAAACCTTTACGGAGAAAAAAAGAAATTTTCTGTTGTCGTTCTTCAAATTTATGGAACGAAAGCTAAGCTTGCATGCACTGATCGGCACGAATTCCGCTTTCTTCTATTCGAAGAAGCTCAACCACGTACTTTTTGCCGCTTTGTTGGTTTCTTTGGCCACTTTTGTTTCCCGTTTCCTTTTCCTTAAGAACGACCTATACACACTGTCTAGTCTGTGGATCAAAAAATTAGAGGTAGTAAAGAGTTTCAACTCCAATGTTTGGTTTACAGAGAGCGCAGATCTTTTAGGGGAATTGGCACTTATAAATTTCTATGCGAAGATTACCGGGGTAAGCGAAGAGATGGCCATGCATTCCTTCGGATTGCTCGAAAGTTTTAGTCTTTCAATAGTGCTCTATTGGATTATTCTAAAACTTACGGAAGACCGATTCATAGCACCTATGATAGGGGTTTTGTTTTTTGGTTTCTTCTATAAGTACATGCCTATAAATGTGAACCTATTACTTGAACACAACTCGTTATATCTTGCCTTGGGTCTTGCCTTGCCAGCCTTGCTATTTAGTTGTATGCCTCAACTTATATCGGTTCAAACGAATAAATATGTTCTTTTTCTTTCGATAGTTTTTGCGGCAATTACATTTACCAATTTTTTTGTGGCACTTATCTTGGTTCCCATCTTTTTAATTGTTGCATTACTATTGAGTACCCGCCATAACCGGTCTTATACCATGCTTAGCATTGCCTCTTATATCATAGGGGCCGGGGGCACGTTGATACTCCATGCTTTGGGTTGCCTTGTTAACAATCGTTCCTTTCTAGAGTTTATGCGGTCATCAATGATATTGGTAGATTCCTATACGTATTTTCCTCAATTGGCACTTCCTCCAAGCCAATTGACCATGCTGTTCTACGCATTTTGTATGGTAGCGATACTTTTCTTGCTTCCCTTACTTTCAAAAAACAATGAAAAATGGCGACCTGCGCTGATTTTTTTGGTCTTCGCTTATTTGGTCGTAACCCTTCGCTACCTACAACTCACTTGGTTAGACATGGACCTGTACTACGAATCCCTTAGTCCGTTAATGGTAATTGTAGCTGGTATTTTCATCGGTATGCTTGTTCATTATTTAAAAGTGACGCTACCAAAAAATAGTACCCTGAAAACGATTTCTATAGGCATCTTGTTTATGTTGATGGTCTTGTTCGCCTATACGACAAATGGTTTTTTCAACTACGACTACAAAGAAATAGATGAGTTGAAAGCCGATATTTTAGAGGTTTATGATGACTTGTCTAGTGATAATATGCCTTTTTCATATGCTATTGTAAACCAAAATTATGGTCAATACCTAAGTAAAAATGAACACCATTTTATCAATTACTCCGATTTTCTGCAGAAGTACCCCGTTCGGGATTCTGTTTATCAACTAAAAAAGGACGACAAATTGTTCTTGGAGAAAAACCCTGACTACATACTTCCAGAAAGCGTCTTTGTGTTTATTACAAAAACTGCCGAATCCGAAAACAAATACAACCTCGCTACCTCAGCAGAAGTGTCAGAAAAAATATTGAGCCAAATAACCATTTTAAAAGGGAAAGGGAGAGAAATTAGTATTTTTTACGAGGATGCCTACCTATCGGTATACGAAATTGTGAACAAAAAAAATGCGTCGAATCTAAATGATTTAATATTCAATTTATGATCGACCAAAAGTATACCGTTCTTTTATGCTTCGTCCTCTTTACCATAGGATGCCAAAGAGATATCTATAATTTCACAAACGGGTTCAATGCACCCGAGGTAAGTAAAGAGCCGCCCTTGATTCAGTTTGTGGTCGATGAACAAATTCCTGAAAACCTCGATGAAGCCGCAAACCTTCAAAAGTTGACCGATTACACAAAACTGCCCTATCAAACAATCCCCTTTTATGACTTCAAGGATGGTTTTAAGGTAGAACCAACTACGCGCGTTCTTTGTATATATCAAACCTTTGGCATGCAAGATGCTGTCATAGATTCTCTTCAACATTTTGTGGCCAAAGGAGGTACCCTCTTGTTTACAAAGACCGTTCGAGATGAACGGTTGGCATTTCTATTAGGGCTCGAACCAAGCAGCAATCTTGAAACCGACAGCATTGCGCATGGTTTTTATCTAAAGAAACCCATGCTACCGGGAATGGGCAGTTTTGAATACGAAGGCGACAAAAGTGAACACAACGGGCTTGCCATTGACAATTTTTCAGAAGATGTAACAATTTTCGCTACCGCGGCAAACGCCCCCGACTACCCTTTGATAATTGAGAACGAAATAGGAAAAGGGCGTGTAATACACTACAACTCAACCTTACGTCTTGATAGGGGAATGCGAGGGTTGCTGTTCTCCCAAGTACTCTTTGGCTTGGAGGGCATACCCTATCCCATTGCAAATACATCCACTATTTTTCTAGATGATTTCCCATCGCCCTTGTACAACATATACAAGGCTCCTATTGCCGAGGAAATGAAGAAAAATGTGGCACAATACGTTACTGATGTCTGGTGGCCCGATATGAAATCCTATGCCAAAGAGCAGAACATAAAATATACGGCCTATGTCACATTCGATTACAATACCTATGTTACACCACCTTTTACCTTTAAAGAATGGGATAAAAACAGTTTTGAAAAGGAAGGTATAGAACAAGAAAAAAGTAGTTGGTTAGGAAGAGATGTTTACCGAAGTGGGCACGAATTAGGATTTCACGGTTACAACCATGTTTCGCTTTTAAAATCTGACTGGAAAGAAGAACAATACATTGTTACTGCCTTGAACGTTGCCAGTAAAAAATGGAAAACACTAGACTTTAAAGAACTGCCTCTTTCATATGTTCCTCCGTCAAATTATATTGATAGTGTTGGCCTTGCCAAACTTAAGGAGGGAATGCCCAGCATCAAGTATATTCAAAGTCTGTACTTGGGAAACCTTCATGATGGTGGGGCGCGGGAGTTCGACCCGGACCCTTTCAACGATAAATTCTTTGATTATCCCAGAATTACCAGTGGTTACCAATTGAACAACACCAATCTTTGGGCCATGGAATCGCTATACCTTTTCACTGGGATATGGACACACTTCATTCATCCTGACGATGTTTTCCAGATACCCGATGAGTCGAATAAAGCTACCAGTGGCCATTTTGCATACAGGAACCCGGCAGCACTCAATTGGCACTCTTATGGGAGTAAAAAAGGACTCTTTGATATTTTTAAAGATGATATCGCCGACTTCAAAAAGCGACATCCACTGGTTCGTTTTCAGAATGCCACCCGTTCTTCCGATATTGTTAGAGATTGGCGTTATGCCTATTTCAGTCATATAAAGGAAGAGGGGAATTATATTGTGGAGAGTGACTACAAAATTGGAAACGAATCAAAACAGTATTGGTTCATGTACGTAAGTGCTAAAAATGAATCTCTTGTAGATGATGCCCTTGCAACAGTTTCCCAAGTAAAGAAAACGCCTTTCTTGGATGGTATTCTTTATTCCATTGAAACCAAAGAGGCCTTTATCAAAATTCCCGATTTAAAAATTAAGGGAAAGGATGGTCTTACCTCAGAAACCAAAGCCCTCGGAGAAGTCCAAAAAGCATATGATGACTATTATGGCGACCGTAGTATTTTAGCTCCTTTGAATCTGCAGGTAGCAGCACTGGTTGCGGAAGATGAACTTCAAAAAGCCACCGATCTCTTAGAGGCCAACCTTGAAAAGGGAATTGTTTTCGGCCGAAAACAATGGGTAGACTACGCCACCTATCTTGGGTGGCAAGATCGTAACGCCGATGTATGGAAGATGCTAGAAAAACAATACCGAAAGAAAGAATCAAAGGCCCTTGCCAACATTTCCCGAAAGGTTTCCAAGGAAGTAGACTATCCCAATGACCAAATACGTGAAACTTGGCTTTCGAGACAAATTTTATGGGGTACCGATGACATTAAAGCACTAAAAGAATACTATACCTATTTTAATACAGAGGAACGAAAGAGTACGGTGTTAAAAGTTTTACGACAATTGCACATACTTGACCCGAATAAAGAAAATTCCAAAAACTATATCAGCCATTTGATCAATAACCAATTCGATGGCGTGGTTCCTGAATTGAACAACATAACCCCATGTGATCCTTTTTACCAAGACATGGCGACGGCTATTGCCTGGGCCTATGCCGACAGACTCCGTTTTGATCGTGCATTGCTATGGGAAAAATGTAGTGGTGAAATTGACCGGGACACAAGGAATAGTTGGTTGGCGAACACCAACTCTTTTGAAGAGCTCAAAAAAACAGATTACCAATTTTATCTGCAAATATTGCTTGCCAATGATGAGAAAAAAGCCCTGCGGGAAGTCCGAAATAGAAAGCCGTGTTCGTCTCAATTGCAACAACATTCCAAAGCGATTGCTTTTGCCTATGCGAATTTCAAACTATACCGAGAAGCGTTGGCCTGGGGACATTGTAGCAAATCAGTTCCAATGAACTCTAAACTTTCTTGGTTGTATGAATTGAGGGAATACCAAAAAGCGCAAAGGGTATATGCAGATTATATATCCAACTATCCGGAAGATTATGCCACAAAACTCCACATGGCAACCTTGTTACTCCAACAAGGTGATATAAAAGGTTCGGCATCCATTTCTTCTGGCCTGCCCAAGCATGTAGAAACAGGTATTTTAAGAGAAGAAATCAACAAACAAATTAAAGGCTTAAACAATATTGAGAAAAGAGAAATCGTGGACGCTTACGGAAACGTACTCTATTCTGGAATTCGGAAAGATGTTTTGAGCGCCTTGCGTATGGAGGAAGGCAATTCGGTAAGCACAAACACCATGGCCATTAACGATCAATTAGACCCAAATACCATCTCCAATAGCATCAGTTATAGCATTTATGATAAAGATTTTAATGTGCATAGCTTTTCGGGTACTCAAAGCTTTATGTACCCCATTAATTTTATCCAAGAAGATGATACCAATGGTATGCGAACACTGTATGGAATCGAATATCGGTTCAAACAGCCAGCATCAAAGAAAGCCGCTTTCCAGGGAAGGGCTCGGTTGGAAAGAGATGTACAAGGCGAGGTATATTATCAGATAGGGGTCGGAGTAAATTTATCAGGGGAAAAAAGATACAATTCAGTTGTTTTAGAACATTTTCCGGTTCGCAGCGGCCCTGGTCATATTTTAGGAATCTACAGAACCCAATTATCTAGCTATAACGAGTACCAGGTGACCAACAAAACCAAGCAAATAGTATCGTTCGAAGGCAATCACTACTCCGACAACGAATTGGATGCCATCATCATCGGACGCACAGAATACCAGGTGTATAAAAATAGCTGGCTTACACTATCCCCGCTGATCGAGCTTTCTTATGCTCGTGGCACCACAGATCGGCGCGATGGCTTCCCTTATTGGATAGCGGCCGATAGGATATATGGGGGAGGCGGAGTAGCTTTTGGGATAGGATCGGAGAAAAGCACTTTCAACTTCATGGCCGATGCCTCGCTTTTCGCCGAAAGCAGTCAACCCAACTTTCAAAGGTATACTGGTAATGTATCCTATAGACTAAAAGACTTTGCTCGAATTTTAGCAGGTTTTGAAGTGTATACCATTGAAAACTTCAATAGCAATGTATTTCAATTGGGCCTCATTTATAATTTCAAATAACCCACTATCCTTTAATCGAACATCATCTTAGAAAAGGGTTTGCGGAACTCTCTTGTATTGCGTAAGTTTAGCTATAAAAATCCGTGATGCGATATACCTTATTACTGGTAGTTCTTTTTTGTTTCTGTATCAACACTTCGTCCCTGGCTCAAAAGACACACTTTTCCTACCTCGATATTTTTGATCTGGAATATGTGTCGGACCCTCAAATTTCTCCGAATGGGGAATGGGTGGTTTACCGTAGGATGGAGTTTGACATTATGAAAGATGCCGTGGTAGGTACTCTTTGGATGGTTAAAACCGATGGTTCACAGCATCAAAAACTAAGTTCAAGGGAAGTATCGGAATCCAGTCCCCGCTGGTCGCCCAAAGGAGACCGCCTTGCCTTTACCAGTAGTACCGATGCCGGCTCTGAAATATACATGTACTGGTTGCATACAGGAAAAATAGCTAAAATAAGTCAGCTCCCTTTCAGTCCAAGTTCTATCACTTGGTCACCCAAAGGAAGCCAACTTGCCTTTTCAATGAACGTATCGGAAGCGGCACCCGTACTGGCCAAAATGCCCAAAAAGCCAAAGGGGGCCAAATGGGCCGATACGCCTCGGGTAACCGACCGCCTCTATCACGAAGCAGATGGTAGAGGGTATATTAAACCCGGTTTCAATCATATTTTTACGATTCCGTCAGATGGCGGGGCACCAAGACAGCTAACCTCTGGGAACTACCATCATAGAGGTACCCTGTCTTGGGCTGCAGACGGCAATAAAATCTACTTTTCAGGGAATAGGACTCCCGATTGGGAATACGGTTTTCGGAACAGCGAAATCTATTCAGTTGATATCACTAACGGGACGATCGAACCCCTGACCGATCGAACAGGGCCCGACGCCAACCCTTTGGTATCTCCTAATGGAAAATACATTGCCTATCTTGGTTTTGAAGATAAGGTACAGGCCTACCAAGTACGCCAATTACATATTATGAACAGTGATGGGAGCAACCAGAAAGTACTCTCAAATACCTTGGATAGAAGTGTGTCGAATATTCATTGGGACGCAAAAAGTAATGGCATCTATTTCTCTTATGACGACAAGGGAAATACTAAAATCGCCCATATTGCTCTTACTGGAAAAGTGCGAAAGATCGCTGATGATATGGGAGGCACTTCCATAGGGAGGCCTTATGCGGGAGGTTCTTTTAGCGTGGCCGAAAATGGTACCATTGCCTTTACCCAAACGCGCCCCGCATACCCCTCGGCTTTGGCTATTATAAACGCAAAGACCAACAAGGCGACCAAGGTGACCCATTTGAATAAAGCCCTTTTCGACTATAAAAACCTGGGCAAGGTACAGGAAGTCTGGTATACGTCTTCCTTTGATCAGCGTGATATACAGGGTTGGGTGGTTTTCCCCCCAAACTACGACCCTTCTAAAAAATACCCGTTTTTGGTTGAAAACCATGGCGGACCGATTCTGAACTATGGAGATCGATTTTCAGCTGAAATGCAGCTGTATGCCGCGGCCGGTTATATTGTGTTTTACCCCAACCCAAGAGGGAGCACCAGCTACGGGGAAGAATTTGGCAATTTGCTGTACAACAATTATCCCGGGGAGGATTATATAGATGTGATGGACGGAGTGGATCATTGTATAGAACAAGGCTGGGCCCATGAAGACCGCCTTTTCGTAACAGGTGGAAGCGCAGGCGGTATCATGTCTGCATGGATGATTGGAAAAAACAATCGCTTTGAAGCGGCCGTGGTCGCCAAACCGGTCATGAATTGGATCAGTAAAACCTTGGTAGCAGACAATTATTTCTACTACGCCAATAGCAGGTATCCCGGACAACCTTGGGAAAACTTTGAAGGCTATTGGAAATTTTCTCCGCTTTCGCTCGTTGGTACTATAGAGACCCCAACAATGGTACTTGTGGGCATGAACGATTTGCGAACCCCGCCAAGTGAGGCCAAACAACTCTACCATGCCCTAAAACTGAGGAAAATCCCGACCGTGCTGGTCGAGATTCCCAGTGCGAGTCACGGTATCGCAAACAGGCCAAGCAATTTAATAACCAAAATTGCCCATACACTGGCCTGGTTGGAAAAATATGGCGGGGCCAAACTAGAAAAGTAATTGCACCTCATGTTGTATGGGCAGGTGGTGAACGACCGATCAAACGAACACTATGAAGAAAAAAAGGCATTGGTTTTGGAACCTTCTACTGGTCCTCACCATTATCGTATGCGTCTTGGCCTTTATTGCCCACTATAAAAACTGGACAAAAATCGAAGGTGGAAAAATGCAATTGCTTTCAGGTTTTTACTATAAAGAACTACAGCTATCGGAACTCGACAGTGTAAAATGGGTGGATCGGCTCCCCCCTATGCAGCGTCTCAGTGGCTTTTCCGCTTTGGACAAAGGAAAAGGTATTTATCAAGAGTTTAAAGATTCCTTAACCGATGAAGAAATTCATGTGTATATCGATAATTTCTCCAATCGAAAAATAAAGTTGGTTTACAATGACTCATTGCTGCTGTATATGAATATGAAAGATTCACTGGATACTGATGAACTTTTCCTTTTCTTTGAACAACAACTCACTACCCAAAGCGAAGCTCCAAACTAATGCTGGCAAGATAATTGCATTTTGAAAATAAAAAGTTAGATACTGATGAAATGGTTATTGCTATTAATGCCTACCCTGTTTTTTGCCCAGGGGACACTTACCATTACCGTAGAAGGAGTGGAATCCTCCGATGGAAACATCAGTATTGGCCTTTACAAAGACGCCGAGGGATTTTTAAAACCCGACAAGGTATTTAAGGGAATGTTTCAAAAGGCTGAGAAGGGCACTACCATTGCACAAATAGAGAATCTCCCGGAAGGTACCTATGCCGTGGCCGTATTTCACGATGAAAATGCAAATCAAGAATTGGACACTAATTTTTTTGGTATTCCCAAAGAAGCCTTAGGTTTTTCCAAAGGAAAATTGAAAACTTTTGGACCGCCCGACTACGAAGAATGTACCTTGGTTTTTCCAAAAGAGAAAAGTATTACCATAAAAATAAAGTAGTTCAAAGATCAATTATTATACATTGCGCGTTTCCCGACTATTTTGTACTTTTCTTATCCATATATAAAACATCGATCATGAAAACAGAAGAAATAGCAGCTAAATTGGTAAAATGGTGTAGCGAAGGGGATTATGAAACCCCTTATAAACATCTTTACAGTGAAAACATCGTAAGCATAGAAAATGACGGGTCTGGTGAAGGAGGTCATGTGCAAGGATTCGAAGCTATTCAGAAAAAAGGGGAATGGTGGCAAGAAAACTTTGAAATGCACGGCAGTAGCATTTCAGAACCCATAGTAGCTGATAATTGGTTCTCCGTTAAAATTGAAATGGATACGACACACAAACCTAGCGGGCACCGTTCAACCATGTCGGAGATAGCCGTTTACGAGGTGAAAGACGGTAAAATCGTAAAAGAGCAATTCTTTTATGATGAGGCAAAATAAGAATAGGGCTTTGCACTTATTAAAAAAACCACCTTTTGAAATAGGTGGTTTTTTTATGGTATCTAGAGAGGGAAAATCAGTGACTGCTAATTTTGAGTTAAAATTTTTATGGAACGATTGTTTCAATATATATTTGTTCCGGTTCTAAGACTATGGCACGAATAGAAGAATTTGATCGAGAGCAAGTACTCAAAAATGCAATGAACGTATTTTGGGAGAAAGGTTATAACGGTGCATCCATGCAAGAATTGGTAGATGCAACAGGTCTTAATCGTTCAAGCATTTACAATTCTTTTGGTTCTAAATTGGAATTGTATCAGGATACGCTTTCCTATTATCAAAAAGAAACCGGCGGACAATTTCAAAGGGCCTTGGTAAGAGCTAAAAATCCGCTCCATGCAATACGCCTCCTATTTGAGGGGTTTCTACCGGAAATCATTAGAGATGAGAAAGGGAAAGGATGTTTTTCCATGAACTGCAAGGCAGAAATGGGAAATCAGGACAAAAACATTAAAAAATGGCTTTTAGATAGTCAGGATAACACCCTGTCTATCTTTCAAGACCTGATACGAGATGGGCAAGAACAGGGAATCGTGAACAAAAACCAAGATTGTAAGACTTATGCTTATTTTATTTTTAATGCTTTTCAAGGGTTTCGAATGACAGGTATTTTGGTAAAAGACAAGCAAGTGCTTCAAACAATAATAGATAATACAATTGACGTAATCAAGTAAATTTTTTTTAATCAATTTTGAAACGTTCGTTTCATTTTAACACATATAGCAATGAGTAGATTTAACAACAAAGTAGTCGTAATTTCAGGAGGAAATTCCGGGATAGGTTTAGAAACCGTAAAAGGGTTTCTAAGTGAAGGTGCCAAAGTAGTTTTCTCGGGGAGAAGACAAGAAGCATTGGATCAGGTCGCCAGTGAATTATCAGGAGAATTCACAGCGGTACTTGCCGACCAGGCCAAGATCGCCGACAATCAAAAACTAATTGATACTGCAGTAAGCACCTATGGAAAAATAGATGTGTTGTTCGCAAATGCCGGGGTGGCTTATTTCGCTCCCGCAGATCAAATAGATGAAGATCATTTTGACACCCAATTCAACATTAATGTAAAAGGCCCGGCCTTCTTGGCAAAAAGTGCCATTCCCAATTTGAACGAGGGTGCTTCGATAGTATTCAACACTTCCATCGTGCATCAAAAAGGGTTTGATAGCGCAGCCGTATACAGTGCCACCAAAGGCGCTCTTAGAGCGTATGCGCGCGTGCTGACAACCGAACTTGCTCCGAAGGGTATACGAGTAAATTCAATAGCACCAGGACCCATCGGCACTCCTATTTATGACAAAATGGGAATGTCAGAAGAGCAAATCAATGAAATGGGCGCAGGATTTGCAGCTTCGGTGCCCTTACAACGCTTCGGAGAACCGAAAGAAATTGCAGATACCGTATTGTTCCTCGCATCTAATGAGGCGAGCTACGTAAATGGTATAGAATTATCGGTAGATGGTGGTTTGAGCCAGATTTAAGGCTTTTAATCGAGTACAATATAACCCCGTTGAGAACTTCTCAATGGGGTTTTTTTATATCGCTCTTAATTCGCGTTTTTCGTGCGAATCTTTATAACCCCATTGGCGCCCCTAGCTCCGTAAAAAGAAGCATCGGCACTTTTAATGACCTGTATCGACTTAACATCGGATGAATTTACCACCCCATCTACAGAAGAAAAGGAGTTTCCGACAACCAGACCATCTATAACATACAATGGTTCTGCGGAGCTTTGTACCGTATTAGATCCACGTGTCAAAATCGGGACACCGCCTTCTATTCTAATTCCCGATTTTCTCCGGATTTGGTTTAGCAATGATACGGTGGTTTGGTCTTCTGAACGAACCTCTCCAGCTTTTGTGGAGCTGGCATTGGCATTCTTGTTAGCACTGCACCCTCCTAAAAATACGAGTAGTACAAGCACAACTATTACCTTTACTTTTGACATACATTTCTATTTTGGCTAAAGATATCTTTTTCTACTTAAAAAGTGTCAATCACTGTAGGCATATCCGTTATTTTGGTCTTGTCTCCCATAGTAGAGGAGTCGTTGCAAGTTGTGAGTGATTTGGAACTATTGGGTATCTTTGCCCCTAATTATTTCCTTATGGTACTTTTAGCACAATTTTTCGGAGCACTCCTTGGCTTACTAGCGATTATTTTTGGCGCTTTCGGGGCCCATGCCCTTAAAAAATCTTTTTCCGCGGAACAGCTTACCAGTTTTGAAACTGCTGTCAAATATCAAATGTACCACGCTTTGGTATTACTAATTCTAAGTTTTAACCTAAACCTCGAAACCTCTTTAGAGAAGTACATGATTTACTGTTTTATCTTGGGAACCCTTTTATTCTCCTTTAGTATCTACGGTTTATGCATCAGTGCTTCCAAAGGACATAAATGGCGCTTTCTTGGCCCGATTACACCGCTCGGCGGACTTCTTCTTAGCATCGGATGGGCTCTTTTACTTTACCACTTCATAAAAGGTTTTATCTAATGCCTGTTCTATAAAATAAAGCGATAGGTGGCCTTGAGCAAGAAAATATTCTGTGGCTTTTCATTTCCGAATATAGTATCGTCAAGGCTTTCAAAAAGCCCACTATCAGGGTCTCCTGAATTCGAGATGTCTTGCGACCAGACCAAAAATATTTCGGAACCTGGAATGTACTCCCACCGAACCACCAAATTAGATCTAAACTGCACAAAGGAGAAATCAGGATCATCAAAACTAAAGTCCGTTAGACCATCTAGATTCCTATCTACGGCATACGACCCATCGGAAAATGAAAGCTGTGCTTCATTGTAGGGTGAAATTCGATTTGAAAAGCGCTTGGCCATTGGGTCGATCACTTCTTTAAAATCGGAATAACGCCCACGTGATATGAACGGCTGCCCCCAGTACTGCACGGTTAAATTGGGATTGATGGTATAGTTCAAACGAAATGACATGCTTAGTGTTCGTTGTGCCACGGTACCGTTCAGATAGGTGGTTTCACCATCCATATCAATATTTTCAACAAACTGCAACTGATCATTGTTGATACGGTACGCCGGTGTCGCCGAAATACTCAATGCATCAAAAGGTTGGTATCGAATACCAAATTCAACGTTGTACGAATTATAGGAATTATCAACTCCCTTGCGCCCGCTGTGAAAAACATTGAACCGTACTTTCTTACGGTTATCGGTATTATAGCCGTTCCAAAAGCCGATCTCTGGGGAAAGTCGTAATCGCGGGCCTCCCCTTAAGGCAAAATTTGAGTATTGAACAGGTTCATAGTTAAAGCCAACATTCGTAAACCAGTTGTTATCCCAATTTTGCCAACTGTTGGTGTTGAATCGCAGGCTATTGTGGTTGCCTCCAAAATCCCAAACACTCCAGTGATTGTAGTTGATACCCACTCTTCTAAAAGTTTTATCTGGCTTCAAGGTCTGGTATCCGATCCACGTATAGTGCCGAATGTCATCCGATTGCCGCTGAAACCCGATATCATTCAACTCCAATTCGGGCGAACGCCAGGTAGCACCGGTTTCGAACTTCCAATACCCGTCCCCTACTTTTCCCAATTGCAGATTTCCCCCCGTTCCGGAAAGGGAAGTTCTATCAGCATCAACCGCCACGTGATCCGCTCCAACCCGCTGAAATAAATGGGTAATTGATTCTTGGGTGCCTTGTATCGCTTCGGCACTTCCTTGTACATGGCTCCACAAAAAATTACCCCCCACATACCAATCACGTTCGTTCCATTGATGTTTGAAATCGAGGCCTCCAGAATATGCGGCACGATGCAAAAAATCAACATTTTCGCTTAGGGCATCCCGATTGGTGGCCGTGAAAATACCTCCTACAAATGTCTGTTGATCATTAAAATCCTTTTGCAAGCGACCTACAAAATAGTTGGTCAGGGGTTCTACCACCTCTTTTCTTGCTTCTCCGTTTCCGTGAATTTCGGCATATTTCTTAGCGGTAACACTCTCAAGTACGCCTATAGACCAACCGTCCTTCGTCTTTCCACTGAATTTTGCGGCCCCTAAAATATTAGTGTTCTCAGGCTGATCTACGAACTCCCCATCAGCGGTATTGGGGTAGCCTTGCGGGCTTCTGCCAATGCGCCTCGAATAAAACAGATTATCGGCTCCAAAGGTATTTCCTGCCTGCGAGCGGGACACTCGATAATCAAAAATATTCTTGTTTTCCACAAAAAACGGGCGCTGTTCTCGAAAGAAAATTTGAAATCCGTCTAAAGCGATGGCTGAAGGATCCGCTTCTACCTGCCCAAAATCAGGATTAATGGTCAGGTCTAAGGTTAAATCATTTGTAATACCGATCTTGGCGTCCAAGCCCCCCGTAATTTCACCATCGTTACCGTCGCGAAAGGGATTTCCCTCTTCGGCCTCGTAGGTCTCTAATTTCGTTACGGCGTATGGCTGTATTTCCAATTGTTTTTGCGGTTCTAGATTCAATAAACCGTTTAGAAGCCCAAACTCACTTACAAAACCAGGAGTGTCTTGCGGAAGGCGTTGCCATACCGATCGTTCTTCCTCACGAAAGAGCTTTCGCATGAACTGCAGGCCCCAGACCAACTCTCCCGACTTACCAAATTTTAGTTGGCTCAAGGGTATTTTCATTTCGGCGGTCCACCCTTCGGAATCAATATTGCTTTTTGTATACCAGATAGGGTTCCAACTTTCATCCTCATCGTCACCGTTGTTCGTATTAAAGACATCCGCTTTTACCCCGGCAGCAGTGGTAATAAAACCAAAAGCCGTTCGCTCATCATGGTAACTGTCTATAAATACCCCCACCCAATCGCCTTGAAAACCATCGCGCCTTGAAAGACGTTTTACAATTTTATCGGGTTCGGTATCGAAACATCTGATCCCTATGTAAAGAAATTTTTGATCATACATAATCTTAAACCGCGTCTGATGATCCGGTGCCGTATTTTCATCAGGACGTTGCTCTACAAAATCACCTTCCCATTCCACCATATCCCATGCGGGGTCGTCTAAGCGCCCGTCAATTTCAGGAGATTCGCCAATGGTAATCGCTTTGGTGGTATATACTCTTTTTGGAACTGTTTCTGTTGCGGTAGAATCTTGTGCAACTAAGACCGTTTGCACACTGATCAGTGCGCAAACGGCATACAACTTAGTCTTCATGTAGTCGTTTTTTGATTGGATTGCCCTAAGGCGATTTGATTGATGTGACTTAAAGACTACTGAAAAGAAAAATGGTTACAGTTATTTACTGCTTTTTTTTCGTTTTTGACGAATAACTGCGTTAAAGGCGTAAGTACATATTACCGTTGATCGTATTCAAACGAAGACTGTTCGTGGCATTCGCCGTGCTACCGCTTATGGTTTGCCCCACATGTCGATTGGTTGTTTTGAAATCTAGTTTTTCATCGGCGTAAATGTCCCCATGAATCGTCTCGGCGCGCAGGCTGGTATTCACCATATGCAGGTCTATTTCTCCGTTAATGGTCGACAGGTCAAGATTCCCTGTATACGTGGCAATCTCAATATCGCCATTAATAAGGTCTGCCTCAAACTCGCCAACGATACGTTTTGAGCTTAAATCACCATTGATGCTACTTACTTTGAACCGCGCTTTTTTAGGAACATAGAGCACATACTTAAACTCGTACCAATCGCCGGTATTATAGTACCGTTCTTTCTTATTGGGGTGGTTACGGTTCCATTCTTCTTGAAACTTTTTAAAAATCCCCTCCGCCTCGGAAGTAATTGATATCTTATTGGCACTTTCATCGATATCCAATTTGTAGTATTCTTGAAACTTTCCCTCTTTTGTATCAATAATAGCTTTAAAATAGACCTCATTTTTATCCCAAGTTTCTACCTGGATATCTGAAGCAAATTTTACATCTAAGTCTATATACCGCCCCTTGTGGGCTATTGTTTTCTCTATTACTTTTTGGGCCTGTATTTGCAGGCTGATGAGGCCCACAAATATGCTAATTACTACATTTTTCATGATTGTTCTTTTTTTGATTATTGCTTTCTTAAATAAATGTTTCCGTTGATGGTTCTCAATTTAAATTTCACTCCGCCGCCATTGATAGCCTGCTGTATTTTCTGGGTTGAAACAGATTTCAGACCGTTTTTCTCTGGAAACTTCAGTTCAAAATTGGTGTAGATTTCACCATTCATAGTGCTCATTGCAAGGTCTGCAGGCGTACTTTCGGGTAAATTAATATCCAGGGCACCATTGGTAGAGTAAATAGAGATGGGGGAATCCTGGCTTATCTTTGAAAACGATACATCAATACCTCCATTAAGCGTACTTACCGTCAACGGCCCTGACACATCCTCTAATCGCATGCCTCCATTAATTTCTACGGTAGCTTCAACTTCTCCTTTAAAACCGGAAACGACAATGTCACCGTTGCTAGTGCCTTTGGTACGTATGGAAACATTTTGAGAGGCCGGCAAATAAATGACCGTATTGCCATTGTTGTTTCTTTGGAGGTTTCGCACAATTAAATCACTGCCTTCTTTGATTACATAATACCCCACATTGGTATTATCGGTACCACCTTCACCGACTAATTTTAGGCCTTTGGCCCTGTCTGGCTTGTTATGCATTTTTCCGCCTTTTATGAGTAGTTGCTTCTCGCTATACGCTTTTACAACAACCTTGGCCCGTGATTCGATCTTGACCCATTCCACCCCATCCAAGGATTTGGTATAATCTTCCTGCGCCTGGAGGCCCGTACAAAAAAGGCCTACTAAAAAAATGATTGCTACTTGTTTCATGACTGCTTGTTTTTTGATGTTTATATAAATGTTGGTAATAATGATTCTATTTGTTCCTTTACGAAAGGTTGGGTGTCTTCCCGCTCCAATAGCCTTTTCATGGGAGCTACCGCTTTTTTCTCTTGAATTCTCACAAGAATTGCAATAATGGCTATCTGTATTCCCGAATCCTTTTCCGTTTTAAGTGCTGCAATAAAAGCCTCTTTTACACTATCGGAATTTGTAAACTTATCCAAGGCTTCCACTGCCGTCATTCGTACATTGGCGTTTTCATCGTTCTGCATACGGTCTGCCAATGCTTGAACGATTGCCTCATCGGGGTTGGCAAACCCATCAATATACCCCACTCCTTTGATACGCTTACTAGCAGATTGATTTTCCATAAGGGACAGCATCGCCGTTTGCTTGGCTTCCAAGCCTTCATTTTCCAGTGCCGCTATGGTGACACTCGATGTTTCTTGCTGTTGGTACTTTCCAAGCTGAAATGCCCCTATTAAGAGCGCTACACTTGCGGCTACTTTAAAAACCGTGGCCCATTGAAAGTTGCTTTCTACTGGTTTCGAATTCAATGTTACGATGCCTTCCGCAGCCAACTTTTCCTCTTCCAGTTGTTGTAAAAATGTAGTTCGAAGTTTCTCACTAGGAACCGTTATCGCTTCTTCTTCTTCAAAAGCGTTCAACAAGGTTTTCAGTTGTGTTAGCTCAGTGGTACAAGCGCTGCATTTCTTAAGATGCTCTGTTACCTCTTGCATCTGAGATTCGCTCAAGGTGTTGTCTAAATAGTCTGAAAGTAAATCAACTACATGTCTCGTTTCCATCCTTATAAATTTTCGAAATAAACTATTTTTAATTTTTTCAAAGCCCTACTGACCTTTGTCTTCACGGCTCCCTCGGTACTTCCTACAATTCCTGCCAACTCAGCGTATTTAATCCCTTGAAATCGATTGAGAATCAAAAGCTCCTTATCCGAGTTGTCTAATTTTTCCAGTGCCTGGTGCAGATGGGAATAGGTCTCTTTTTGTTCCTCGGGCTCACTTGCCAACCTACCTTCCAAATCTGCAATATCCCCATGATTGTCTTTATTTCTCCTAAAGTGGGTGTTCAAACTATTTCTTGCGATTGTAAACATCCATGAAACAAAATTGCCATTGTTATAGGAACTTCGGTATTTCATCACCTTGTAAAAAACGTCCTGTGCAAGATCTTCGCTCAACATTTGATCCCTCGACATTTTAAAAAGAAAGTTGTATACGTGCTTATGATGCCGTTCAAACAACTCTTTCAGCGGATCAAGGTTCCCGTTTGCCACTTGGCGCATTAGATTTTCATCTGTAAGCTCTTTCAAAAGACAGGTTTAGTTGGTGTTCAAAAGTATATAGTCGGGAATTTACAAAAGGTTACACCAAGGCGGTCATTTTTTTTTCGCGATCTGTAAAATTTAAACCTGCTCACAAGCAGGTACGGCTTTGATACCTGCCTAGCAAGTTTTTAGGAGGGCTAGCGCCAAGGAGGTTTTCTGAACCAAAAAGATCGCATCAATTGGGAATTGATGCGATCCTATTTATTGACGGAACAATTTTTTATTTTGCCTCCTGGTCTATGGAGGTAAACTCTTTGATTGCCTGGTTCGGCTCTATAATATTGTACCCTTTCCAAAACTCCGGATCGTAATTGGCCATGTAGGTCGGCAATACGTTGTTGTGTTCTTTGAAGGCCTCGTATTGGGCCGTGCTAATAGGGGTATCATCAAAAACAACCAATTCATATCGATTTCGATTTCCAAAGGCGGCATCGACCTTTAACGACAGTTCGTTTTGCTTTCTACGGCCTTTTACATTTTTGTTCTTTTCTATAATCTTCAGCGGCCTTTTAACTCCCGCCCGTATGCCTTTCTCGATATTGTAGTATCCTAGACTGTATTTTTGATCTTTGCCTTTGGTAAAAATAATTTGCCCCTTGGCCAAGTACTCTTTCAGCGAGATTCCCAGGAGACCAAAGTTTCGAAGGTTTTTTACATTTTCAAAATCCATTCGCACCAAGGCAAAATCATCCGAGTTGATATAGAGTTTTCCCTTATAATCTTCAGAACGTTTGGGGGTGAAGCTGATAACGTATACGGCAGCATCTCCCAAATAGGTAAAATCTTCCAATACGAGGTCGTAGCGCCCAGTCTTAAACAGCACATTATAATCGCTCTTTTTGAAAATAGGGAGGTTCCCATAAAGGTTTCCCAAGGTTTCCCGTTTGTACTTCGCAAAGAACTTTTTACGATCTTCCTTGGCCTTTTTCTCGTCTTCCAATTTTTTATTCAAGGCAGCCACATCCGTAGAATCCACATCTGCTTCGAACAGCTCATCACCCTGCACTTTGGTGCCGAAAAGTCCCGATTTTATTTTAAAATAAGAATCGGTCTTTACATTTTCTTTGATGATTTTATTGAATTTCTCTTCCAAATCTTCGTAATTCACTTCAAGGCTTTTGTCATAGAGTTCGGAAGCCTTGATCAAATCGAGTTTTTGCTCTTCGGCATCGTCCCCGCCATAGAGATCTCCCAACACTTCTGTATAATAGGTATTGCTTTTAGGGATTTCACGAATTAGGTTATCTATAAACTCTTTATTGAATTCTTTGATCGTGGATTTCTTCAGCACATAATCGGTCTTGATAATATTGTTATAATAGGTTTCCCTCAGAAAGATGCGCTTTTTGGCAAAGCCATCATGGTAGTTTTGACCGATGTTTTTTTCAACTTCTTCCAGAATTTCCTCAGGGGTATAGTTTTTATTTGTTACGATGACCGGGTTGAGCTCAATGGCTTTGGCCGCCAATAAGATGACCCCTTCGGTAAACTCATTTAAAGGCTTTCCTATGGATCCATAACCGATACAGGAAATCAATAAAGAATCTGTTTCCTTAATAGAGTTGTCTAGTTGAAATGAAAAACGCCCTTCTTCGTTTGAAACTGTCCACTTATCATTCAGTTGCAAGGTTACATAGGGTACGGGCTTCTGAGTGGCCGAATCAAGAATAATCGAATTCAAGGTCTGCGCCTGAATAGACGCTCCCAAGAACAGAAAAAATAGAGAAATTGCTACTAGTAAAAATCGAGGCATATGTGCTTTAATTAGTATGGATACCAAAAAAAAGGATAGCATTTCAACTAGACCTGCTTTTTTTGATTTCCTTAATATGATTTTATTGTTTTTTTAACGAAACCCAGTGTTTCATCTAGGGGTAGACTGATCTGTAGCTATTTTGTTACGATCCATTAAAAATTTGAGAAAAACTTAAGAACTTAGTGACAGCCACAGTCATTTTGGCCACAAGCTTTGCCAAGGCCTTTTTTTTCGTTTTTAGAAGCAAAGAGCGCCTTGGGCAAAAAGAACTTTTTAAGGATATAACCCACAGCTATTATCAAAATAATATATACCAATACGGTTTGTAGAAGTGCCATTTATTTTAATATCTGATAGGCGATTAAAGCAACAATATACGCAAAAACACTCATAAAGACCAGTTGAAAGGCGGGCCATTTCCAGCTATTGGTCTCTCTTTTTACAACCGCCAAGGTACTCATACATTGCATTGCAAAGGCGTAAAATAGCAAAAGGGAAATTCCGGATGCCAAGTTAAACAGTGGTTTTTTGGTGTCGGTGTTTACCTCGGCGGCCATGCGTTCGGTGATGGTCTCGGTATTTTCCTCGGCACTATCCACACTGTAAATAGTTGCCAGAGTGCCCACGAAGACCTCTCTTGCGGCGAAAGAAGTCAATACGGCGATTCCTATTTTCCAATCGTAGCCCAATGGTTTTACTACCGGTTCAATCGCCTTTCCCATATACCCCATATAGGAGTTTTCTAATTTAAAACTTGAGATTTCCTGGTTTTTGAACTTCTCAAAAAGCGCAGTCTTTCGAAGTTTCAAGGAATCTGCAAAATTTATTTCCCCTTTCTTATAAACTCCTTTTTGAACGCTATCGATCAATCCGTTTTCATAACGGGTTAAACTATCGGTCAAAACCGTCTGGTTAAAAGGCAAGAGCCCTTCTTTTTCAATACGTTTTTTCACGATGGTATCTGCCTCTTTAAAATTATCGGAAATACCATTGGATCCTAAAAACCATAGAATAATCGAAATGGCAAGAATAATTTTCCCGGCACCCATTACAAAACTCTTGGTCTTTTCCCAAACCGTGAAAGCTACGTTTTTCACCAATGGTAGTTTATAACTGGGCATTTCAACCACAAAAAACGAACGGCTTTTGATTTTCAAAATCTTGTTCAAGATCATCGCCGATAAAATGGCTGCACCAAACCCAATAAGGTACAGCAGCATAAGGGTCAATGCCTGATAACTTAAACCAAGAAAGCGCCCTTCTGGAATTACCAGGGCAATGATGATCAAGTACACAGGCAACCTGGCGGAGCAAGTGGTAAACGGGGTTACCAAAATAGTGATAAGGCGTTCTTTCCAATTTTCGATGGTCCGTGTGGCCATAACAGCGGGTATGGCACAGGCAGTACCAGAAATTAGGGGCACTACACTTTTACCACTGAGCCCAAAAGGACGCATTACCTTATCCATCAAAAAGACAACCCTGCTCATATATCCGGTTTCCTCCAAAAGCGCTATAAACAAAAACAAGAAAGCAATTTGCGGTATAAAAATTACAATACCTCCGATTCCGGATAAAATTCCTTCGGCCAATAAATCGGTAAACACTCCCGGTGGAAGTGCACCTTTTACCCATCCGCTCGCCGAGGCGAACAACCCTTCAATCAAATCTTGTGGATAGCCGCTCCAATCATAAATCGCTTGAAAAATAGCCAATAAAATGACCAGAAAAATGACATACCCGAATACTTTATGGGTCAATACCCGATCAAGGCGTGCCCGAATACCTGTTGCCGCATTCGAATCTACTTTATAACCACTTTTGAGCACCTCGTTAATAAACTGATACCGAAGAATGGTTTCTTTCTGCTGTAGGCGTTTAAGCTCGCTGTTCGATTTGGTAAAAAAGGATGACTTGTCATTGATCATGGCCTTATTGATCGACATAAAATTGACATCCTGCGTAATAACCAACCACAACTTATACAGATCTTGCTTGGGGAAGACCTGCTTAAGATTGTCAAAATAGGCCGTATCAATTGCCGTGGTATCTACTGCGGGCTTTCTTGAAAGCGTTTTGTAATCGATGATCAATTGTTTTAAATCGTCGATTCCGGTTTCTTTACGCGTACTTACCAAGGCGATTTTGGTATCCAGTTTATCTTCTAACACCGGAATATTAATGGTAATACCGGTCCGCGCCATGCGATCGGCCATATTGATGACCAAGATAGTAGGTATTCGAAGGTCTTTAATTTGAGTGAACAACAGCAGATTCCGTTTCAAGTTCTCCACATCGCTCACTACTACTGCTACATCTGGGTGATCTTTGTCGTTTTTATTGAGCAATAGTTCAACCGCTACACTCTCGTCCAAAGAAGTGGTATTAAGGCTATAGGTACCCGGTAAATCTAAAATATGTGCTTTAACGCCCCTGGGAAGCTTGCAGACACCTTCTTTCTTTTCAACTGTAATGCCAGGATAATTTCCAACCTTTTGCTTCAGTCCAGTTAATTGATTGAATACAGAGGTCTTTCCTGTATTGGGGTTTCCGATGAGCGCTACTTTTATCTGCTTGCTCATAAGGGGGAAGAATCTTGGATCAGGTCAAGTTCGATCAGCTTGGCCATGGAGCGCCGAATCGCAATATGGGATCCATTTACATTAATATATATTGGGTCTTTTAAGGGTGCTATCTGTACCAACTCAACTTTATTGCCCGGTAGGCAACCCAGTTCCAGTAATTTTATGGGAAGTATATCGTCTGAGAATTCTTTGATAATTCCTATTTCCCCAGGTTTGAGATGTGCTACGGTAGTACTCAATATTATTTAGATTGATTTTAAGTAAGGGCAAAAATAGACAAATTGAGCTGGTTTATTTGCTAAAAATCAAAAAAACTCTTCCCCGGCCCTTGTTCGGATATCGATTGGAAGAATTAATACCCATTACGAATGCCCAAAAACCTGCGCAGCTATTCATATGATGCTTTTAGTACCTCCAAATCTTTGAGCAGGCGTGTAATTTCCTCTTTGTCGGTGCCGTCGTAAAAACCGCGTACTTGTCGCTCCTTATCGACCAAAATAAAATTCTCCGTATGAATCATATCAAACGGGCCACCATCACCATCAGTCTTAACGGCCATATATGATTTACGGGCTAGTTCATAGATTTGTTTCTTATCGCCCGTGACCAAATTCCATTTTGAATCGTTTACTCCTTTTTCGACTGCGTATTTTTTAAGTTGGGCCACCGAGTCGATTTCAGGAGTGACCGAATGGGATAGTAAGAGCACTTCTTGATCCTTCATGATTTTTTGCTGTATATCGGCCATATTTTTGGTCATGATCGGGCATATGGTCGGGCAAGTAGTGAAGAAAAAGTCGGCTATGTAAATAGTACCCTTGTAATCCTCTTGTGTAATCGTACGGCCATTTTGATTGGTTAGGGAAAAGTCGGCAATACGATGGTATTTTTTTTTGAACTGCAAGGAGCTATCGACCAATTCCGAATTCACCATATTGGGTTGATAAACCGGAAGCTTTTTAGGTGGTTGCAGCGCATTGTAAAAAAGGAAAATGATTACTGTGGAAAGAAAGAAAAGTACAATTCCGAAAAATTTATACTTTGCAAAGAAAGACAGCATACTCTTTTTGACAAAGATACGTTATGCCAAGAGGGCTTTCAAACATTTGCCCTTGGCGAGGTACTAAAACTTTCTTAAATACTTTGCCGCTGAATTAGTTTCTTTTTTTAAGAGACCGTAAAGCCTTACTTTTGTGCGTTTTTAAGAGATAAAATAACAGATGACATTAGCGATACAAATCATACAATTTATTATCATCATCTCCATTTTGGTGATTCTTCACGAATTTGGCCATTTTTTACCGGCGCGCTGGTTCAAGACCAAAGTAGAGAAGTTCTATCTTTTCTTTGATTGGAAATTTTCGCTCTTTAAGAAGAAAATCGGTGAAACGGAATACGGCATCGGCTGGCTTCCTTTGGGAGGCTATGTGAAAATCGCCGGAATGATCGATGAGAGTATGGATACCGAGCAAATGAACCAAGAACCGCAACCTTGGGAATTTCGGAGCAAGCCTGCTTGGCAACGATTAATTATTATGTTGGGCGGGGTCACCGTTAATTTCTTCTTGGCCTGGATTATTTATTCGATGTTATTGTTCAGCAATGGCGACACTTATATTCCCGCCGACAGCTTAAAATATGGTATTCTAGTAGATTCTGTAGGCCAGCAATTGGGCTTGGAGACGGGAGATCAGATTTTGGCGGTCGATGGTAAAAAAACGAAAAAGTTCAATGATGCCCTACTTCAAATAATTCTTGGAGACGATGTAACGGTGCGTCGAGATGGGAAAGAAATAACGGTTCCGCTATCGGATGAAGGAAAAGCAACCGTGTTTAAACAAAAAGGAAGAAATTTCCTGAGCTACCGTTCCAAACCGATTATCGAGTTAGTGAGTCCAGAATCGATCGCTGAAAAGGCAGGCATGCTTCCGGGAGATGAAATTACAAAGGTAGGTACGGAAAAAATTGAGTTTTGGGATCAGTTTCGTAATAAGATAGGCACCTCTTCGGGAGAGGCGATCTCTATTGAAGTAAAGCGTAACGGGGAGACCAAAAACCTATCTTTAAACGTTCCGAAAGAAGGCATGATCGGTGTTCAATTAGACTTTCAAGATTTGCGGGTAACTGATGAGTACGGGTTTTTAGCTTCTATACCTGGTGGTTTCAACAGAACTATCAAAGTGCTTACCGATCAGGTACGCCAATTCAAAGTGATTTTCAACTCAAAAACGGAGGCCTATAAGCAAGTAAAAGGCCCCATCGGTATTGTTGAGATGATGTCGCCTACATGGGATTGGAACTTCTTCTGGAATTTTCTCGCTATGTTTTCGGTATGGTTGGCCTTTGTAAACTTATTGCCGATTCCGGCATTGGACGGGGGACACGTTATGTTTTTACTCTATGAAATTATATCTGGTAGACCGCCCAGCCAAAAGGTTTTGGAGACGGGCCAAATCATTGGTTTTGTAATTATAATGGGGCTCATGGCCGTTATTTTTGGGAACGATATTTGGAACATTATCAAGCGTTTTATCGAATAGTTTTAGTTCTATCTTTGATGAAGGTTTAAATCACCCCCAATTTTGTTTGGGGAAATTGAAAAAACGATTATATTTGCACCCGCTAAATCATTAATTAGCGCGTTATTTTCCTCCTTAGCTCAGTTGGTTAGAGCATCTGACTGTTAATCAGAGGGTCCTTGGTTCGAGCCCAAGAGGGGGAGCAAAAAACCGGTCATATGACCGGTTTTTTTGTTTTAAGGATTCTTGGCATGCAGCATTGCGTTTATATTTTACACTCTCCAAAGCTAAATAGATTCTATACAGGTGAAACGGCCAACTTAGAAACCAGGCTGGAATTTCATGCCAATGCCACTACCAACAAATTTACCGGGAAGGCCAATGATTGGCAATTATTCTTAAAAATCAGCTGCACAACAAAAAAACAGGCCACAGCCATTGAAGCCCATATAAAAAGAATGAAGAGCAGCACCTATATCAAAAATTTAAAAAAGTATCCGGAAATGGTAGAAAAACTACTCCTAAAATATGCCAGTGAATCAGCGCCCCGATAGCTATCGGCTTGGCGCGAGCCCATTGCTTGTCCCGATTACTAAAGAGAATGTTTTGTATCCTTTATATGCCTTAGTATGTTGTATTTTTATCTAAGAGGGTGGCCAGTTCTTTGCCATATTCTATAAAGGCAACTGTTTCATCTGTCCTCGCCAATTTGATTTTATCAAAAATGACCAACGCCTCGCCATTGCTTTCCAAATGATAAATCTGGTGATTTTCGAAAAAGCGAATAATATCATCTGTAAAAAATGATCGAATTTCCGACTCCATATTTCCCATAACAAGGAATTTTTTGGAAAAATCGGAATACATCTCAAAATCAATATCCTTATAGCCTGTATATGCTATCACACGATCAAATATTCGTTCAAATACACCTTCTTTTTCCATTGTGAAAATGGGTATTTTTTTATTTAATTTTAAGATCATTAAGGTCGTATTAAAGGTCTCAGCGGTAAAGGCAGCACCTTCACTGAAGGTTACATCGGCAATTTCCCAAGACATGTCCAACCCTTTAAAAGTTCCTTTGAGGCAATTTGATTTACGTTCGATCGGTCTAATTTCAAAAAAGTGAAAATTCTTGAGGTACTTCGTATTCCAATCTACCTGATTCTCGTATTGATAATCCTTTTCGTTTGCTAAATTTTGCAACCGACTTTGCCTCGGGGATAATTTGGCTACAGAACTGTTCAAAGAAATTTTTAAAGCTCTATTATGACTAGATGATGAAACATGCGAATCCAATCCTTTAATAATGACTTTACCGCCTGTGTCATTTTGTATTTTTAAGTAATCTACTATGTAGTCCATATAGGTCATACCGACCAATCTTGTTTCCGATAAATCAATATTGACATTGGCCCCGGAAGGGATTTGAGCCACTAATTTGTCTATCTTTAAAATGCCTAAAAAATTCGCAATTCCTTTAATATTTAAATCGTAACTGCCATCTGGTTTCATAATCAAACTTGAACCCGAATTATAAACCATTTTAAAAAATCGCGGGATAGACACCCTGGCCAATAGCATATGACTTACCAGAGCCAACAATAATCCACCAAGCAATCCGACCAGTAAATTCGTGTACAGCGTTAAAACCATCGTACCGACAAAGAATATCAGTTGTTCGGTTCCTTGACCATACACTTGTTTAAACACTGCTGGGGAAGCTAATTTAAACCCTGTATAAACGAGTAAAATAGCAAAAGCACATAGGGGCACTTGTCTCATTATTGGGCTCAATACCACAATAAAAAGCAATAACAGCAGTCCTTGATACATATTAGACCACTTTGTCTTCGCGCCATTATGGATATTGACCGTACTTCGAATAATCACAGCGATAATCGGTAAACCTCCAATCAAACCGGCTGCCATTGTACTTAACCCAATACCTGTCAAATCTTTATTCAAATTCGTCTTTCGTTTATAGGGGTCAATTTTGTCAACTGCTTTGGCAATAGCCAATGATTCAATACTTGTGATGATTAAAATCGAAAATACGGTTGTCCAAAATTCAATGGTGTTTATTTTACCAAAATTAGGATGCATTATTGAATCCATTATATTATCGGGAATGTCTAACAGTAGCTTAGGACCCACCTCATAAGCTTTTCCAAAGAATGAGAGTGAATGCTGGTCAAAGAAATTGAAAAAATAAACAAAGGGAATGGAAAGTGCGATCACCCACATTGGTGCTGGCAGAATATGAAAAAATCGATTTGTAATCTTGTAATGAAACAATAATAAAAGGAGGCCTACCAAAGCAATAATCACCACAAAAGGATTCGCCTGAGGTAAGAGAACAACTGCATCGATAAGGTTTTGTATGATGCTCGGGCTATCGGAATGTGTGCCCAGTGCAACATGGATCTGTTTTGCAAAAATGATAATTCCGATAGCGGCCAAAATGCCGTGAATCACCGAAGAATGGAAGATATCTGCTAGTCGACCCAATTTTAATAATCCCAGTACAACTTGAATTGCGCCCGAAACAACTACAGCGGCCAACACGTAGTTAAAAGCTTGCCCGGAACCATCATCCATCAATGTGATTCCTAATAATATGACCGCAATGACGCCTTTGGCGGGCCCGTTGACCGATATGTGCCCTCCCCTATAAAAGGTGGTGACAACACCACCAACAATGGCAGAAATAATACCTGACATCGCAGGTGCACCCGCTGCTAAGGCAATCCCTAACGAAAGTGGCAAGGCAATGAGTGCGACACTCACCGCCGCAATCAAATCGCTTTGCCAATTTTCAATTAATCCCTTAAAACCTTTCTTCGGTGTAATTTCCATTTATTTCGTTTAGTTCATAAATTGACACGACCCTTGCTCTAGATGTAGGTTTCATCTAAAACCGCTAAAAGTAAAAAAAGAAAAGCAACTGTGACAGTTTGCTGTTTCAAATTAAATTTTCACTTAAAGAATATAATTCCTTTATCCTCTAAAGAAAGCGGTGCGCCATTGAGTCGGCAGGGGGCGTTTTGTTCAACAATGGCCGCCATTATGGTCGATATTTTTCGTTTCACATTTATCAATATCGAACGACCTCGAGGCACGTCCAAGAAGGGGAGCGAAAAGAATCGCTCGTGTGCGCAGCTTTCATGTATTGTGATGAACAAAAGCTGATCAAACCCAAAATATGGTTCATTTGAAAAACGAACAAGACGAAATCAATAGGTACAAAAAAACGATCGTACTCCTGTACGACCGTTTTTGAACCTTTATGTCAGGTTTACTTTAAGGCTATTGGCTATTCCTTCACCACTTTGATCGTTTTCAATTCGGCGCCATTCAGACGAACCGTATAAAAGTAAACTCCCTGATGTTGCAGCTCATCTCCTTTAATAGCAATGGTTTGATTGCCTGCGCGAGTTTCTTCGTTATAAACGGTTTTAGACTGCCCTAGTAGGGTGGCAACGGACACTTCCAACACGCCGTTCTCTTGGGTGGTCAAATACAAGGTGGCATTTTCCTTCATGGGATTGGGTACGATCATTGTTACTGCGACATTCAATGGGGGTACACCTATTTCTGAATCACTTGTTTCAATGCTTGTCGCAACGCCCTTCCCGGTACTACAACTTGCAGGGCACGTATTGCTCCATGTACCAGTTCGTTGATTGCCGCCCCCACCGGTTACAGTGAACCAGCCTGTGGTTCCCCTTGTAAGGTCAACGGTTTGTTGGCCGTTACCATTGTTGAAAACAACGCCGATATCAGTCGGGGACACCCCACTTGGAAGCCCAAACGTGCGCTGGCACCAAGGGGTTCCGTTGATTTTCGACATGCTCGCTCCGGGCCAACCGGCAGTGCCGGCCAAGGTGGCATTGGTAGCCCTATTAAACAAATACAAGTTGGTGGTAGCACCCCAGCCGTTGGGTCTTCTAAAGTTCAGGGTACTATTTGAAGTTGTAGACGAACCGCTACAATTGGTCGGGCAGTTGTTAGACCAACTACCATCTTTGTACCACCCCTCAATACTGCGAGACAAGTTCGCCGTTTGATTGTTGCCATCGTTAAAGATTAGCCGGATATCAGCCGCTGAAACGCCTGCTGGAGGCGTAATGGCATAGGAGTACCAATTGGTGCCCGATATAGGGGTCATATTTTGACCCGGCCATCCTGCCGTTCCCGGAATCGTACTATTGGTACTGGCATCAAACCAATAGGCATTCACAGTACTTGCCCAGTTATTCGGCTTGTAAAAATTTACAGTGAATGGCGTTACCGTTTCTCCCCCGGCAGTATCCCCACTACCTTTGGTCCATACGGCATAGTCATTACCGGAGGTTTGCAAAACCCACCCGTTACCATTGGGCGACCAGCTGCCCGAACCTAATTTCATAGCGAGTGTTCCCGACTTACCATCAATATAGGCCGCATACAGATCAGCTCGTGCTTCTTCAATATTGATGGTAGATCCGGCAAATAGGCGAACACTTTTTCTTGCTGCGATCAGGTCTTTGATCGCATTGCGAACCCCTGTACCGGTATCAAAGAAATGGGTCCAAAATACCATAGGGTTTCCGGGGTGGGTGAGAATATAGGCATACCCTTTTCGAAGGTTGGTCTCCCCACCGGGAAAAACGTAATTGGAACCACAACATTGCTGTGCCGCACCCGTATCATGGTTATCCAAAAAGGTAACCGATTTGGAAGGGTTGATTCCGATCATTCCGGAAGGCCTCCCATTGCCATCTCTTAAATAAGAGAGGTTATTATCTCTCAAGGCGTCCTGCAACGATACCTTGGTGTTAAAATCAAAGGCCGAAGAGGAACCCTGGGTCCAATTCACAAAATTATTGGTCTGTACGCGACTGCTTTCCAACAATTCTCCTACGGCAAAATAGGGGTTGGTGGCATCGTTATACTCTTTGTTATAAATGGGGTCATACCCATGTACAAAGTCGTAGCGCCAACCATCAAAGCCCAGGTCGTCTTGCAACTTCTTCATCCAGGTAATGATCGCGGCCCTTACCGCCGGATTCTTATGGTCAATATCCCGGGCGGCAGCAAAACCACCGCTTGATCCGTCCGACTTTAAACTAAAACCGGGTACAAAATCGGCGTTGATACTGAAATCGACCGGACCGTCGACAAAATTACGTCCTTCGTCATCGGCCACTATATAAAAAGTAGGCCATGCCGGGTCGGTAAACGTAACGGCATCCGCAGTGCCCACACGGTGATTTATTACAATATCACTAATCACCTTCATTCCTAAATCGTGGTATTGATCGATCAATGTTCTAAGTTGATTTGCCGTGCCGTAAGCACTGTTGAAATCGTTTATTTGGCGGGGAAGGTACCCTTGGGGAGCGGCCGAATTACTCGGGGGCGGCATCCAGATAAGATCTATCCCTGCATCTTCAATGGTATTTCTATTCGCGGAAACTACATCGTACCAGGTCTGGCCAGCAGGCTGGTTTTGTACATTCCAATCAAACGCTTGGAACAAAACATCTTCGTCTTGTGCTTGTAACCCTATTAGGCATAGGAAACACAGTAAGCTCATTAAAATGGGGTATTTTTTCATTTTTCTAATTTTTAATCCTTGAAAAAAGGATGGTTAATGTTCAATGAAATCTATATACCCAGGAATTTGCTCCTATAAACGAAATGTTCATTACCCGAATTGGCAATGCATGCTAAACAGGAGTGCTTATTAGTCTAAACACCCAGCCCCTTAGCCTGGTAACATGGAATTTACACAAACCCATTTCTTGAGTATTCTGTAAATTATTACAAAAAATCTTACGAATAGTTAACGTTTTTCGTTACAACGTTTTCATGTTGATAAGTGCCCTCTATTTTTCAAAAATGGAGGTTTT
>CALIIC010000160.1 GCA_938020445.1 uncultured Flavobacteriaceae bacterium
GAAAGTACCTGCGGTAAAGTTATGTACACCATTGTCGGATCGAAGAGTCAAGGATGCTTCCCCTGAATAATCGGTCATTGGGCGTAAGCGGTCTACATGTAGGTTGTCTACAACCAAATCCGAACCATTGATATTCCCCACCCCTCCTTGATACGTAGCTGTAAAGTCTTGGTTGCCGGGAGCTACGCTTTCTACGTATTCATTTAAGGTAATGGGGTTGCCGTTGTCCCCGTTTCCGCCAACATATAAGGCAAAATTATGTTGGTAATCGGCATAACGAACCTTTGATTTAAAGGTAAGCCGGTCAGATAAGTTGTATTTAAAATCCCCCATCAAGTACCCACCTTTTGTGAAAACACCATCTTCGACCGGGCTTTTATATACCCCTCCAGGGGTTAAAAACGAGGTCTCGGCCAATTCCCCACTTAGTAGTTGGGAGACGGGTTCCCCGTCATTCCCGTTGATTCGTTCCCTTGAGCCACCTTCTAAAGGTAACGGAAGAAAAAACTGGGCCCTGTCATTAATGTATTGTCCGTGTATGGTGAACGAGCCATTTTCAAATTTCTGCTTGATATTGCCCCTAAATTGGTAGCCCCTTGTTGCCAGCCCCGTATCGATGGGGCCATCATCTGTTCGAATAAAGCCGGTGAAGGCATAAAAAGTATTACTGTCTTCGCCGCCCAAGTGACCCCCACTGTAGAAATCGGTCTTGAGCCTGCCTTGCTCGCCCCATTCCACATTGATAATGTTTCCGGGATTCGTATCCCCTGTTTTACTGCTGTAGTTGATGATGCCTGCCACTGATCCCGCACCGTAAAGTACTGCTGCACCACCTCTGACAAATTCAACACCTTTGAAGCCTATATCGGGCCGTGCATACACATCGTGCGCTGAGGAGTTAAGCCCAAAAGCGCTGATCAAGGGCATCCCGTCATACTGTAAGGGGTTAAATACGTACTGGCCACCGGAAGGCAATCCTCTTACGAACAGGTTCGTAGCGGTTTCACCACCGCCACCCTCGGCCGTGATGCCTGGAACACTTCGCAATATGTCTGCTTGGCTATTGGCCGATAGTTTCGTGATTTCTTTCATTTTAACCGAACTGATAGACAGCGGGGCTTGTTTTTGAGACCTAAAAGTGCTCGATGCCGTGAGTACGACCTCATCCAATTGTTGGCCGCCCTCTTGCAGCACAAAGTTCAAGGTGATCGCTGCGCCGTTGAGGTCTATGCTTTTTTCCATTGTACTAAAACCCAGGTACGAAACTCTTAGGGTCTGAGTACTGGTAAGGTCTGTGCTTAGGGTGTAGTTGCCATCAAAATCAGAGGTTGTTCCGATAGCGGTACCCGCAATAATGATATTGGCACCCGGAATCGGAATACCGGATTCATCCGAAATACGTCCCGTTATCTCCGTTTGGGCGTTGGCACCAAAAAAGAGCAAAATACCAAGTATCGCAAAAATATTTTTCTTCATGATAGTGAGTTTTTTAAATAATCTTTTGAGTTAATTTTTAATGAATTATTTATTTTATGGGTAAATTTATAAGGATATGCTATTGAATTGACAAAATAATTAAGAAAAACATATGCAAACGTTATCGCAAACGATTGCAGAGACTCAAAAATTATTAAACTAACTTTGGAGGGCAAGTGCGTTTACAATGAATAAAAAAAGAAACACCACCTTAAAGGAATTGGCCCTCGAATTAGGGGTGTCTATCTCAACGGTATCTCGGGCACTGAGCGATCATCCCGACATTAGCTCTGCCACTAAGGAAAATGTGAAGGAATTGGCAAAACGGTTGAATTATGCACCAAACCTGTTTGCCAGGGGCTTTCGATCTCAAGAAAGCCATATTTTGGGAGTAATCGTCCCGAATATTTCTCATCTGTTTACTTCCACAGTTTTAGAAGGTGTTTTGGATGAGGCCGAACTACGCGGATATCGGGTCATTATATCTGAATCTAAAAACAATGAAAACAAGCAGCTTGAGATGTTGCAGACCATGACGCAGTTCGGGGTCGATGGAGTTTTGATGTCCTTGACAAAGAAGATAAGTGATGTTGCACAAATCTTACAAATATTGAAACGTGTTCCTTTGGTGTTGTTCGACAAGGTGTCCGATAAAATTCCGTGTACCCAAATTGTAATAGATGAGGAAGAAGCAGCTTTTAATGCGGTAGAACATTTGATCGGTTTGGGAAAGAAACGCATTGCTATTTTAAAGGAGACCGAGAATTCCTTTAATTCGGAAAAGCGATATGCGGGATACCTGCGGGCCTTAAAGGAAAACGAGCTTCCGATCGATGAAAAAATTATTTTAGGTACGGAAGATATCTCGCTGGTAAACGGTCGGCGGTTAACAAATGTATTGTTGAGCATGAAAGAACGGCCCGATGCTATTTTTGCGATCACCGATAGCGCTGCAATCGGCGCGATCAAAGCCTTGAATAAGTATAAAGTGGGTATCCCGAATGAGATTGCCGTGGTGGGTTTTAGCAATTCAATGAATTCGACCATAATTCAACCTGCGTTGACAACAGTTGATCAGCCCGGTGATACCATTGGGCGTACTGCGGTAAAATACTTGATTCAAGAAATCGAAAGCCCCAAAGCAGCTATTGGAACAATGACGGTTGAGATCAAGACAAATTTAATCGTACGCGATTCTACATTTAAGATATAAAGACCGCCGGATTGCATGCATTCGTTTTTAGACCGCACGCTGTACCACTTCAAAAACTTTTCCGCCGTCACATTTAAGTGTTTTGGACGGAAATTTTAAAATGAGGGCGTAGTCATGGGTCGCCATTAAGATGGTTCTGCCGGCCTTGTTGATGTCTTGCAACACCTTCATTACTTCAACACTTGTTTGCGGGTCCAGATTTCCGGTTGGTTCATCTGCAATAATCAATTCAGGGTCATTTAATAACGCTCTTGCAATAGCAATGCGTTGTTGTTCACCACCCGATATTTCATGGGGAAACTTAAAACCTTTGGTTTTCATTCCTACTTTATCGAGGACATTTTCAATCTGGGTGCTCATTTTTACCGGGTCTTTCCATCCCGTTGCTTTAAGTACAAATTTTAGATTGTTGTTGATATTACGATCTGGGAGCAACTTGAAATCTTGAAATACGATTCCCAATTTTCTTCGTAGGTAGGGAATGTCTTTCTCTTTGAGCTTTCGCAGGTCAAAATCAACAATACTTCCCGTTCCTTGCTTTAAGGGGATATCTCCGTAAAGCGTCTTCATAAAACTGCTTTTTCCACTGCCGGTCTTACCTATCAAATAAACAAATTCACCCGGATTTACGGTGAGGGTAACATCGTTCAATATCAAACTCTCCTTTTGGAAAATCACGGCTTCCTGTAGTTGTAAAATGGGTTCTGACATTCGAATTATGGTTTTTTATCTTTACCGTCGTGAGTTGCCCAATAAATGACATCTCGAAAATCGGTTTGTGCTGCTTTTATGAATTCTGGTACTTTTTGAATTTTTCCCTGGGCCAGGGTCAAAATGGCCTTTCTGGCACTTAAAAGATTCCATTCCGATGCAGCCATAACATGCTCTTTGGTTAGTTTAGAAAGCAGCGCGGTTACCTGTTCCTGCTCTGTAACATCGTAATCTAATCGTATTTGCATTTCAATATCCTTGGCCATTTGCACTAGCTCCTTCTCGTTCATATAGCCTTCTTTGTTGATATAAAAGTAATAAGTTCCGAGCGATATGAGCGGTACGGTACCTGAAAATCTTTTCCTTTGAAAAACTCAAAATATACTTAGGCACCATATTTGCCGTTATATACTCTAGTAAATAGTTAGAACACTATGTTTCAAAAAACAGCCGCTTTGCTTCCCTTCTTCTTAGGGATGTTTTTTTTGGGAATTTCCCAGGAGACAAAAATTTATACCCACGACGATAAAGAGTACCAAGATGCCTTGGCTTTATACAACAACGAACAGTACCAAGCTGCGCAGGCCATCTTTGGGAAAGTAAAGACCAGTAGCGACAATTTGGAGACGCGTGCCAATAGTGCCTATTATGAGGCCAATGCTGCGGTACGTTTGAATCAATTGGGAGCTGATCGTTTAATGGAGGATTTTGTGGAAAGATACCCGACCTCTACGAAACGGAACTCTGCCTTCGCCGACGTAGCCGAATACTATTTTGAAACAGGCAAGTACCCTTATGCCCTTAAATGGTATAATAAAGTAGATCAAAATGCCTTGTCTCGCAAAGAGATGGATAAGTTCAATTTTAACTATGGGTATTCACTTTTTTCCTCTGGCAAAAAACGTCAGGCAGAGCAATACCTTGGAAAAGTAAGCGATTCTGACCTGTACGGGTCACAGGCAAAATACTATCTGGGGTATATCGCGTATCAGGAAGATGATTATGAAGCGGCCAACGAGCGTTTTGATCAAATTAACGATCCGGAATTGCTAGAGGAGAAGTTGAGCTATTATCAGGCCGATATGAACTTTAAATTAGGGAAGTTCGAAGATGCCATTGCCTTGGCAAAACAGCAATTACCGAAATCGGACCGTACCGAAAAGTCTGAACTCAACAAAATTATCGGGGAAAGTTATTTTAATCTAAAGCAATACGACAATGCTATCCCCTATCTGGAAGAGTATCGTGGTAAAAGAGGTAAATGGAGCAATACCGATTATTATTTACTGGGGTATAGTTACTACAAACAGGGTGATTTTGCCAATGCTATTCAGCAATTCAACAAAATCATTGGCGGTACGAACAGTGTTTCCCAAAACGCCTATTACCATTTGGCCGAATGTTACTTAAAGCTCGATAAAAAACAAGAAGCCTTGAACGCGTTTCGAAATGCGTCGCAAATGGAATTTTCCCCCGAGATTCAGAAAGATGCTTATTTGAACTATGCCCGCTTGAGCTATGAAGTGGGGAATGCTTACGAACCGGTACCACAAGTAATTTCCAACTACTTGGAAAAGTATCCCAACGATACCAATACAAAGGAGATGCAAGAGTTGTTGGTCGATTCCTACATCACTTCAAAAAACTTTGCGGGAGCTATGGAACTCTTAGAGAAAAACAGGGGATTCGCGAGCAAGGCTACCTACCAAAAGGTCGCCTATTTTAGGGGAGTAGAACTGTTTTTGGATGGTAATCATGGAGCCGCTTCCGAGGCCTTTCAAAAATCACTTGGTAGTGCAGAAGATGCCTTGTACAAGGCAAGAGCCAGTTACTGGAAAGCCGAGTCTGATTATCTCTTAAATCGTTTTGATGAGGCCTTGGCCAATTTTTTGGCTTTCAAGCGGAGTCCGCAGGCACAAGCTACTCCGGAATACAAAGAGGTGAACTACAATTTGGCCTATACCTACTTTAAACTTCGAGATTATCCAAGTGCCATTTCAAATTTTAACGACTTTACGGCCGCCGGGAATGACGATACACAGAAAATGTACGACGCATATCTGCGTTTGGGAGACAGTTATTTTGTTACGAGCAAGTACTGGCCGGCAATCGAAACGTATAACAAGGCCTTGGCCTTGCCAGGCACTCAGAAAGACTATGCCGCGTATCAAAAGGCAATGAGCTATGGTTTTGTGGACAAAAGGAATACAAAAATCGAAGAGCTAGATCGTTTTGTGTCCGCCTATCCGAAATCTACTTTAAAAGATGATGCCCTTTTCGAACTGGGAAATACCTACGTTAGTTCCGGGAACGAACAGCAAGGATTAGAGACCTATGACCGCCTGATCAGTGAATACCGTAGAAGTTCATTGGTACCACAAGCTATGATGCGGCAAGGACTGGTACATTACAATGCCAATAGAAATGAAAGGGCCTTGGGAAAATTCAAAAGCGTGGTACGTGATTTTCCGAATACCCAAGAAGCGATACAGGCCGTGGCCACTGCCAAGTTGATTTATGTGGATTTGGGAAGGGTAGATGAATACGCTGCATGGGTAAAGGACCTTGATTTTGTAGAGGTGACCGATTCCGAATTGGATAACGCCACCTTCGAATCTGCAGACAAACAAAATTTGGAAGGTAAGAAAGAGGCCGCCATTCGCGGGTATGTAAAATATATTAAGCAATTCCCGAACGGACTGCATTCGACCAAGGCCAACTTTAACTTGGCGCAACTGTACTTCGGCAAAGGCCAAAAAGAACAAGCCTTGCCCAACTATAAATTTGTAGCGGACAAAGGGGGAAGTGAGTATGCCGAACAAGCGCTGACAAGGGTATGCGAGATTTATATCGGTGCCAAAGATTATACCAGTGCCGTACCATATCTGGAACGCTTGGAAAGTACGGCCGATATTCGCCAGAACCGCACCTTCGCCCAATCGAATTTAATGAAAGGCTACTACCAACAAAGGAACTATGATCAGACGTTGGCCTATGCCGAAAAGGTGCTTGCAACCCCCAGTATCGATAATCGGATTAAAAGTGATGCGCAAATAATGATTGCAAGATCTGCAATCGCTACCGGCGACGAGGCCAAGGCGGAACAGGCCTATAAGGATGTCTTGAAAATAGCATCGGGAGAAACTGCTGCAGAGGCCTTATATTATAATGCCTATTTCATGCACAAGGCAGCGGACCATGAAAATTCGAATATAGCCGTTCAAAAATTGGCAAAAGATTACGCGGCCTACAAAGAATGGGGGGGGAAAGGGCTTATCATCATGGCGAAAAATTTCTATGCCTTGGGGGATGCCTACCAAGCAACCTATATTCTAGAAAGCGTCAATACCAACTTTAGTCAGTATCCAGAAATCGTTTCTGAAGCGAAGGGAGAATTGGCCATCATCAAATCAAAAGAAGCGAAAAGCAATTCATCGGTCAATCCGCAGAATTAAAATAGAAGGAAAAGAACACCTTATGCAAAAACACCTATTTATTGTCATGATATGCTTTTTTGGCCTCGCTTTCACGAGCTATGCCCAAGAAGACGAAAAGGATTTAGGAACGGAGACCGTTACTGTTACCAAGGCGTATTCGCCTACCATTTCAGATGCGTTTAAAATTAAATCGATGCCGAATCTGAACGACTCGATCGTGCTTCAAAAAAAGAAGATCGAGTATAGCATCTTTTCGGTACCTGTTGCTTCTACGTTTACCCCGGCCAAGGGAAAAGCTTCGACTGTTAAAAAATCGCCACCACCCGAACTGTTTAATTCGTACGCGTCTGCCGGTGGAGGTAACCCGGCTAACTTGATGGCTAAATTCTATACTAGTAGAACAATTGATAGGGAATCAGGCTATACCGTAGGTTTGGGCCATAATTCTACGAGAGGAGATATTGCGGGAGTCGCTTTGGACAATGTGTATTCAGATTCAGAGGTGGAGGGGTCCTATAAAAAACGAGATCGTGATTTCGATTGGGGTTTTGATGTTGGAGCCCAACACCAGTTGTACAATTGGTATGGATTGCCTTCCGAAACGTTTGATGCAACAACTATAGGAGCTATAGACGAACGTCAAAATTATTACAGGGCAGAGGTAGGCGCCCATTTAAATGTGGAGGATTCCTATTTTAAAAGTGCCGATATACGGTATCGTAGATTTTGGGATAGTGCCAAATCCGGTGAGAATAGAATCGTTTTTCAACCTGCTTTTGATTTTCCCGTAAATGAGGAAACTTTTGGTATTAAACTAAAGGTAGATTATGTGAACGGGACTTTTGAAAATGCGCCTGTGAGCTTCCCTACAAATGAAAGTGGCATCAACTATAGTAACCTTCAAATAGGCGTTAACCCGAGCCTCACCATGTTGCGAGATGATCTGTCTTTGAATTTGGGAGTTAATTTGGTGTACGGACTGGATGGGGAACGCAGTGAAAGTAACTTTTATATTTATCCGGCCGTTACGGCCTCTTACCGGCTCTTAAACGAATTTGCAATTGCGTATGGCGGTATCGAAGGTGAATTGAAGCAAAACTCCTATTACGGTTTTGTGGAAGAAAATCCCTTTGTATCCCCTACCTTGAATATTATACCGACCGATACCCAATACGATGCCTATCTGGGACTGCGTGGACAGTTACTTCCGAACTTGAGCTATAACATAAAGGGATCCTATACGGCAGAAAACCGTAGACCATTGTTTTTATTGAATCCGCAGAATAGCGATCGCGGCGATGAAGCGGGCTATATTTTTGGCAATTCGTTCGATCTGTTTTACGATGACTTGCGAACGCTGGGAATTTTCGGGGAATTAAATGTAGATGTCAACCGTAATTTTACCATGAGCGTGAACGCCCAATACAACAGTTATACTACTGAAACAGATCGTCCCGCATGGAACTTGCCCGAAATAACCGCCAACCTATTTATGGATTACCAGATCGGGGAAAAATGGTTTATGGGTGCAAACCTCTTCTTCGTAGGTGAGCGGCAAGATGTTGCTACCGTTGCAACGGCAAGTGGTATTTTTTCTGAATTTCCGGCAACAATCCTCACCTTGGACAGCTATTTTGATGCGAACGCGCACGTGGGATACCGGTTAAGTAATCAGCTATCGGTATTTGTAAAAGGAGCCAACTTGGCGAATAATAACTACCAGCGGTGGGCGAACTTTAATGTTCAAGGGCTGCAGGTGCTGGGTGGTGCCACTTATAAGTTTGATTTCTAATACCTTCTGCTGTATAAAATATAATTATAAGCATTCCGTTTTATTGGTAATAAAACATCGTACATGCCAAATCGATTTAAAAATAATAGTGTATTCTTACTTGTCATAAGCTTACTTCTTGGTTGTGGTAAGGATTCGGCGGAGGAAATAACAGAAGCGCTTCCCGAAGCTTCTACACCTTGTTCGCAAGAGGGATTATTAGAGTTCTTTACAGATCCAGAGGGCAATCGAATTTTTATTTATGGTAATGGTGAGACCTTTCTTGAAAAAGATGGTAAATGCCAGTTTGAGCTACAGTATTTTGACCCCAGTTTTATAGAAACCAATTATGAGACCAACGCATCGGGAACGTTTCTCCTTGATGATGGGGATTTAATTGCTATTAAAAATGACTTCTTAGAAGATTTTGAATCCAAAAATGACTTTAAGGACCTCTTCGCTTTGGAAGCCACTGACCCTGATTTATTTTGGACGAATTTGACCTTGCAAAGTCCACAGGCCAAAAGTGTATCAGAGTACGTAGCCCTTTCCCAATGCCTTTTGGCAGGAGCCTGCGATTTTTTAGATAATCGTGTCGATATGGTGCCTGATCCTAGCGATGGTGAAAATCTGGTAGTACAGTTTACAAGTGAGGCACCTACCTTGGATATGGTGACCGCCAAGTGCAGTCTAAGCTCGTTGCTTACCTATTTTGAAAAAGGATCTGATATCTGGTACGAAGCGGACTATTTTATTGTGGAAGGTATGCCCTATAGCATCGTTGATTTTGAAAGTTCTTTTTTCGAGTTTTCTCCTGGACCAAGAGTCGTAATTTCAGGAGGAAAGTTGGCGTTTAACAATAAGTTCGGCGCAAAAAATCAATACGAGTCGAACAGTGATACTACAGTGCCAGTAGGGGAATGGTTTACCGTCAAGGTGCATTTAAGATTTAGCAATACCCAAGATGGTATTCTCGAATTATGGCAAAATGGAGAACAGCTTATTGGAACAACTGGAATTAATTTACAAACTTCAAACGCGCTACAAAACATTTTGGAAGTTGGCATTTCTGCCACTTCTGATGCAACTACCTTGTTGATGGATAATATTCGAATTTCCAATAGTGCCTTTTAAATATCCCAGAGGGCGGCATTTTGTTAAGTACCAAACTTTCTTTTTTCTTCCTACACTAGTCTTAGACCGCGTTTGAGAAATTCTTTTTACACACTAGGATCATCCGCTACGATACGTTAAATAGTATTTGAAACCACTGTTGCAAGGAAAAGGGGAATGCATAATAATTGTTAAAATTTAACGTTTAGTACTCAATAAATGTAAGAAAAAACTTTAATAATGATATGTAAGACGTATAGTACCCCCCTTATACTGACTATACTTTTATTGAGTTTGGGATATGCTGTAAACGCCCAAAACTTAGTGAAAAACCCTAGTTTTGAAGAGCACAATAAATGCCCTGAGGAATTGGGGAATATTGATGAAGATGTCCCATATTGGTCACGTGCTTCAAATGGCACTACCGATTATTTTAATAGTTGTAGTATCGCTATGGGAATGCCGAAAAATTTCAATGGCTACCAGGAGGCGGAATTTGGCGAAGGCTACGCTGGGCTATATTTAAGCGCACCCAACAACTATAGAGAATACCTACAGGGAGAGTTAGAGCAACCACTTGTGAAAGGAAACAAATACAAAGTCAGTTTTTATGTCAGCCTGGCAGATAAATCAAACTTTGCATTGCGTGATATCGGGGTTTTGTTCTCTCAGAACAAGTCAAAAGAAGATACCAGAAAGGTGATAAAATATTTTGGGAATCTTAGGGATAACAATCATTCAAGTTTTGCGGAAATTCGCAATTGGATGTATTTTGGAAATAAAGCAGGATGGACGCAAGTATCTACAACCATTATTGCCAAAGGAAACGAAAAGTATATAACCATCGGTAATTTCCGAGATGATACAAAATCTCAGATGAATAGGGTAAAGGGGGTTAAAAGTGCGGCCTATTATTATTTGGATATGGTATCGGTAATACCGCTACCCGACGAGTATCCCCATAACGATTTAAAGGTCAATAAAATGTATGTTTTAGAACATGTTGTTTTTCCAAGCGATGTTCATGAGTTAAATGAGGAGGCAAAAAAAGAACTCGATTTACTATTTGTTCAGTTAGGAAAAGATACCTCTCTGTACGTAACCGTTCATGCTCATACTGATAATGCGGGGTCTAGCGATTATAATCGGGAATTATCGTCTAAACGTGCCAGGGCAGTAGCCAAATATTTACTAGGGAAGGGGTTGCCAAAAAATCGCATACGGTGGGTAGGTCATGGCGGAGACCAACCAATCGCTGAAAATACGTCTGAAGATGGAAAACAAAAAAATAGAAGGGCAGAGTTTATGATTTCTAATGGGGCCTTTGAAAGTCGGGATAGTAGAATATCAGAAACTATCTTCGAAGACGATAATTAAGGGTTCTAAAGCGTTTCCGGCAAGCAAAAATCTACCACTAAGGGCCTTTTCTTGCCAAGAGCTCCATGATATTTCAAATTTCCAAATAATCTGCATTCTTCTAGTACCCGGACATCCTAAAAAATGGGTATTTTATCGAAGCACGTATCCCAGTTTTGAATCCGTAATGCATAAATTGTAATTTTAAAGGGTATAAAACGCCCTAAATGATTGTTTCGCATAACATTAAAAAGTTTCTTTTCCTTTTTCTGTCAGGTGTTGGGTATACCGCTTTAGCACAAAATCTGGTTGAGAATCCGAGTTTTGAACTACATGCGGAATGTCCCGAGCGGCTAGGTCTTTTCGATACGAACGTGTCACATTGGTCGTGTCCTACTTCGGGCACCACAGATTATTTTAATGCCTGTAGTAAGGCAATGGGTACCCCGGAAAACTTTAAAGGTAGACAACCTGCTGATTTTGGAGATGGTTATACGGGAATGTATGTGTATGCACCCGATGACTATAGAGAATATGTACAAGTTCCTCTTAAGGAACCTTTGGAAAAGGGTAAAAAGTACCAAGTGTCTTTTTACGTTAGTTTAGCGGAAAAATCAGACTCTGCCATAAAAGAATTTGGCGTACTCTTTTCGAACCTTGAGCTCAAGATAAATACACAAAAGTATCTTTCAAAGCGCCTGCGATATCGCCAAGAAGGATACCGATACACCTACTTGGAAATTGGATATACAAATTTCTATTCTGATACAAAGGATTGGATTTTGGTCAGCACACAATTTCAAGCCAAAGGAGGGGAACGTTATATGGTACTTGGGAATTTTAAGCAAAATGCACGAACACGTTTGTTCAAAACAAAGAAAAAGGCACATCAAGGAGCCTATTATTACTTGGATATGGTATCGTTGACAGCGGCTACTAAAGGTAAGGAGCCAATGGAGTTGGTCGCGATTACCGATGGCAAGGAAACCAAGAACATTGAGTTGGATCGTAGCTATGTTTTTAAAAATGTATTGTTTGAGTTTGATCGGTCGTTGTTGTTAGAATCATCGCGTATTGAATTACAGAAAGTCTATGCACTTTTAAAATCCAACGCGAATCTTCAGATCGCTATCAATGGCCATACCGATACGATAGGAACCCAAGCATATAATATGACGCTATCTACCAAGCGTGCGCAAGCCGTTGCTGCATACCTTCATGAATTGGGGGTGTCAAAAGATCGTATTGCCTGGGAAGGCCATGGAGGTACGCAACCTTTAAATGGTAATGAAACGGAAGAAGGGCGTCGACAGAACAGACGTGTTGAGTTCATTATTACACGGGTTACTTCGCGTTAAGACTACTTTTTCGAATGCCGCCTACCCATATTCTCCAGGAAATGGAATAGCCTGCATACCAGCCCCTTTTTTGATTTATCAAACGAATACCAGTAACATCTTCACAACTTGTACCGATGCTTTTGGATACGGTATTTTTTCGCCCATGGGACTTATAAATCCGATAAAGTGTATTGAAACTTCGACCAACTACACTCTTTCGTTCAACAGGTTTTGACTGCTTCACATCATATTTGTAGGAATATACAACAAAAAATAACTATTATATAAGAATAAACCTACATTCACATTTTAAATTATGAAGAAAAATCCTACTTGACATAAGCCTATTAATTCATACCAAATGACAACCAATTACTGCCCATGTACAATCCCCCCCCTGTACTTCTTGTTTTTTAAAAAGTTTCTAAGGACTTCGTTCCTAGTAACATTCTTGGTACTAAGCCAAGGTATCCATGCGACCGAGCCTGTAGATTCGGTGCTCAAAGAACCCAAGGTAGCGGCGCATACAAAAGCAGCAACCTATCGGGTGAGCGTGCGCAGCGTTCTTCCTTCATTTCCACTGATGGCACCGCCAGTGCTAGATTTAAATGGGGCCGAGTCAGGGGTGAACGCCACGACCGCACTGGAACCAACTCCCGGTTCGGTAGGGGCCTACATGAACCCAGAGCTTACGCTTAATTCAGATACTGGAAACATACAAAGTGCAACTATTACCTATTCGGGCATCGTGGATTCTGGAGATGAATTTATTGGTATCCTTAACAGCAATGATAGCTCTTTAGGCGGTGTGTACGATTTATCCGTTGTTGGAGCACCAAGCGATATAGTGGCAGGTACCAGTGTCCTCACGGTAACCAATACGTCCGTCGGTGTATTCACGGTAGTAAACAGCGTAGGGGGAACCATCCCTGATACTGATTTTATGACTTTTCTGGTAAACGTATTATATGGTCATCAATTGGCTACTGGGGCTACAGAAGGGATAAGGACCATGAATGTTGCCGTAACAGATTCAGAAGGTACTTCATCCGCACAAACCCTTATAAATGTAGGGTACGGTCCAGTTGTGATAGATGATACGAACAGTATTTCTGCAGATTCCACATTGGCAATTACAGGAGATTTGTTAAGCAACGATACAGACCCTTCCGTACCGGCGCAAACATTGAGTATTTCGGAAGTAAATGGATATACCGCTGCAGTGGGCAGTTCCTTTCCATCTACCTATGGCTTCATTACCGTGCAGGCAGATGGTAGCTACGCTTACACATTAGATGCGACCAATATTGCCGTTAGTGGTCTTGAAACTGGTGAGACGATTACCGATATTATCTCCTATGGGGTACAAGACCCGATAGGCATTGTTGATTATGGATACATTTCCATTACCATTAACGGAGTAGATGAACTTCCAGTAGCCACTGATAACGAAAACACGGTTACTGTATATACCGGTACAACGGCAACAGGTTCAGTAATATATGATGATGACGGATTTGGCATTGATACAGGTGATCGTCCTTTGTCGCAACTCATTTGGGAAAATGAGTTTTCAAATCTACAAGCGATCAATGGAGAAGTAAGAACTGTTGATGATGTGGATTTAAGCTTTTCTTCTACCGACCCCGACGGAATGGGTATTGCCGGAGAAAACCAGAGGGTACTTCGGTTTGCAACCAACGGGGGGCACACAGGCTATCTTTATTATGCGGTAGATGGATCAGTCAACCCGTCACAACCCACCGAAACGACTATCAATTTTGATAGGGCAGTAGTGAATCTTTCTTTTACACTTTCAGATATCGATTGGTCGCAAGGAACTACTTGGCAAGATCAGATCGAAGTAAACGGAACACTGGCCGGAGTGCCAGTATCTTTTATTCCACAAGTGTCCGGTTCTGTCGTGCAAGTGGGGGACAACCTCTTTTATGGGACCGGCTCGGTACCTCCAGAAGATGCCCACGGTAACATAAACATATATTTCAACGAACCCATTGACCAACTAGTACTGTCCTATAACTATGGTCCGGCAGCAACCGATGCCGATCAGGGCATTCAAATTGCCGGTGTGTCTGACCTAAATTGGCAGGGGACCAGTGCTCCACGTGTAAGCGAAGTAAATGGCAATGCCAGTGATGTTGGGATACAAATTCCAATGACCTATGGCTTTATAACCATCAATAGTGATGGGAGTTATACCTACACGGTAGATCAAACGAATCCAGATATCATCAATCTACTATCTGGGAACACCTTGACCGATGCAATACCCTACACTTTAAATGATAAGAAACTTGGAGAGCCCGGAGGCAATGTCGATACGGCAACTTTGACGATTACCATCAATGGTTCCGCATTTGATACAGATGGTGATACGGTAGTAGATGCATTGGATCTTGATGATGATAATGATGGTATTTTAGATACAGAAGAAGCAAATGCCAATGAACCTGATGGCGACGAGGACGGCGATGGCATTTTTAATTGGAACGATACGACGGATGATGGTGCCGGTGACGGCAGTACCACCGATTATGCAGATGGCAATTCAGACGGCGTTCCCGATGTATATGATTTTGACGGTGATGGCGTGCCGAACCACTTGGATTTGGATGCCGACAACGATGGTATTTACGATATTGTAGAAGCGGGCGGAACCCCGAGCACAACGGCAGGTCAAGAAGGCCGGGCCGACGATGACGATGATAACGCCGACAATACCGCTAGTAATGGCATCCCGACTTCGGCGGGTGCCGGAACAAATCCTACCGAAACGACTTTAGGAATTGCCGATTATCTAAATTTAGACAGCGATGCGGATGCTTGTAGCGATGCGAACGAGGCCTATGAGAGTGCCACTGCAGATGGTGGTGATACAGGGACATATGGGGCAGACCCTGCATCGGTAAATAGTGCAGGCCAGGTTGATGGGGCTGCCTATGATACTGGTGCCGTTTTGGCGGTGACCGTTGCAGATACTGACCTGGATAATGATGGCCTGGTAGGCGCATGTGAATTGGATGATGATGGAGATGGAGATCCGAATGTAACCGATTCAGACCCTCTTGATCCCTGTGTTTATACCAATTTTCAGGTGTTGGCCAATGTAACGGCTTATTGGGAAGCCCTTGACTGTGATGGTGATGGTGTTACGAATGCTCAGGAAGTTATAGACAGTACCAACCCTTTGAACCTTTGTAGTTTTATTTTGGCCAGTGCCACGGTAACGACATCCGTAGTGTGGAATGCTACCGACTGTGATGGCGATGGGGTAACCAATGGTACAGAAATAGCGAACAGTACGAATCCTTTAGATGCCTGTTCTTATTTTTTCGCCGATGTTACAGAACCTGTTACTTCTACCTCCGATTGTGATGGTGACGGGGTCATAGACGGTACCGAAGTTGCAAACGGGACCAACCCTAAAAATGCCTGTTCCTATAATGTAGCAGATGTTACGGTAACCATAACAGCGACGTCTGATTGTGATGAAGATGGGGTCATTGATGCGACCGAAATAGCGAACGGTACTGATCCGAAAGATGAATGTTCCTATAATGTCACCGATATTACCGAAACAATTACGGCAACATCCGACTGCGATGGTGATGGGGTGATCGATGCTACGGAAGTCGCGAACGGTACGGACCCCAAAGACGAATGCTCTTATAATGTTATTGATATTACCGAGCCGATTTCCGCAATCACAGATTGCGATGGCGACGGTGTGATCGATGCGACCGAAATAACAAATGGTACCGATCCAAAGGATGAATGTTCTTATAATTTGGTAGACATAACTGTGGCTATTACGTCCACCTCCGACTGTGATGGAGATGGAGTAATCGATGCAACCGAAATAACCAATGGCACGGACTCCAAGGATGAATGCTCCTATAATTTGGCGGACATTACCGAGACGATTACCGCAGCTTCGGACTGTGATGGCGATGGGGTCATCGATGCGACAGAAGTGGCCAACGGTACCGACCCGAAGGATGCTTGTTCCTATAATGTGGCCGATATCACCGAGTCGATTACGGCAACTTCGGACTGTGATGGCGATGGGGTGATCGATGCGACGGAAGTGGCCAACGGCACCGACCCGAAGGATTCTTGTTCCTACAATGTAGCAGATATTACCGAAACCATTACGGCAACAGGCGATTGTGATGGCGATGGGGTCATCGATGCTACGGAAGTGGCAAACGGCACCGACCCAAAAGATGTTTGTTCCTACAATGTAGCGGATATTACCGAAACGATTACGGCAACGGGCGATTGCGATGGCGACGGGGTGATCGATGCTACGGAAGTGGCCAACGGCACAGACCCAAAAGACGAATGTTCCTACAATGTAGCCGATATTACCGAAACGATTACGGCAACTTCGGACTGTGACGGCGACGGGGTCATCGATGCTACGGAAGTGGCCAACGGTACGGATCCAAAAGATGAATGCTCCTATAATGTAGCGGACATTACCGAGTCGATTACGGCAACTTCGGACTGTGACGGCGACGGGGTCATCGACGCTACGGAAATAACCAACGGCACCGACCCGAAGGACGAATGTTCCTATAATGTGGTGGACATTACCGAAACGATTACGGCAGCTTCGGACTGTGATGGCGACGGGGTCATCGATGCTACGGAAGTTGCAAACGGCACCGACCCAAAAGATGCTTGTTCCTACAATGTAGCCGATATCACCGAACCGATCACGGCAACGGGCGATTGCGATGGCGACGGGGTCATCGACGCAACGGAAGTGGCCAATGGCACCGATCCAAAAGACGCTTGTTCCTATAATGTAGCCGATATTACCGAGACGATCACGGCAACATCCGACTGTGACGGCGACGGGGTCATTGATGCGACGGAAGTTGCCAATGGCACCGATCCAAAAGATGCTTGTTCCTATAAAATAGCCGATATTACCGTGGCAATAACAGCAACCTCCGATTGTGATGGCGACGGCGTAATCGATGCTACGGAATTGGCCAATGGGACGAATCCAAAAGATGCTTGTTCCTACAACGTAGCCGATATTACCGAAACCATTACGGCAGCTTCGGACTGTGATGGCGACGGGGTGATCGATGCTACGGAAGTGGCCAACGGCACCGACCCAAAAGATGCTTGTTCCTACAATGTAGCCGATATCACCGAAACGATTACGGCAACTTCGGACTGTGACGGCGACGGGGTCATCGATGCTACGGAAGTGGCCAATGGTACCGATCCAAAAGACGAATGTTCCTATAATGTTGCCGATATTACCGAAACGATTACGGCAGCTTCGGACTGTGATGGCGACGGGGTCATCGATGCTACGGAAGTTGCAAACGGCACCGATCCAAAAGATGCTTGTTCCTATAATGCAGCCGATATTACCGTGGCAATAACAGCAACCTCCGATTGTGACGGCGACGGGGTCATCGACGCTACGGAAATAGCCAACGGTACGGATCCAAAAGATGCTTGTTCCTACAATGTAGCCGATATTACCGAAACCATTACGGCAACGGGCGATTGCGATGGCGACGGGGTCATCGATGCTACGGAAGTGGCCAACGGCACCGACCCAAAAGATGCTTGTTCCTACAATGTAGCCGATATTACTGAAACCATTACGGCAACGGGCGATTGCGATGGCGACGGGGTGATCGATACAACGGAAGTGGCCAATGGTACCGATCCAAAAGACGAATGTTCCTATAATGTAGCCGATATTACCGAAACGGTTACCGCAACCTCCGATTGCGATGGCGATGGGGTGATCGATGCAACGGAAGTGGCCAATGGCACCGACCCGAAGGATGCATGTTCCTATAATGTGGCCGATATTACGGTTACTATTACAGCTACGACCGATTGTGATGGCGATGGTGTGGTTAATACCACGGAAGTGGCCAACGGCACGGATCCGAAAGACGAATGCTCTTATAATATAGCCGATATTACCGAAACTATTACGGCAACTTCCGACTGTGACGGTGACGGCGTACTCGATGCGACGGAAGTGGCCAACGGCACCGATCCCAAAGATGTATGCTCTTATAATGTAGCCGATATTACCGAACCAATTACGGCAACTTCGGACTGTGATGGCGATGGGGTGATCGATACAACGGAAGTGGCAAACGGCACCGATCCAAGAGATGCGTGTTCTTACATTGTGGCCGATATTACGGTTACTATTATAGCTACGACCGATTGTGATGGCGATGGGGTAATCGATACGACCGAAATAGCCAATGGCACCGACCCGAAGGATGCCTGTTCTTACAATGTAACCGATATTACCGAAGCAACTACTGGAACTTCAGACTGTGATGGTGATGGGGTGATCGATGCAACGGAAGTGGCCAATGGTACCGATCCCAAGGACGAATGTTCGTACAATGTATCTAATATCACAGAACCGATTACGACCACTGCCGATTGTGATGGCGACGGGGTAATCGATGTGACAGAAGTGGCCAACGGTACCGATCCCAAAGACGCCTGTGATTATGAACTAGATGATATCACAGAAGTAATTTCCGCAATAGTTGATTGCGACGGCGATGGGGTCATAAATGGAACTGAAATTGCCAACGGTACGGATCCAGGGGATGCCTGTGACTATAACATGGCCGATATTACGGTTACCATTACCGCTACTGCGGATTGCGATGGTGACGGAGTGACCGGCACTACTGAAATGGCGAACGGTACCGATCCGGAAGATGCTTGTGATTACAATGTAGTGGATATTACCGTGGCAATAACGGCAACATCCGATTGTGATGGCGACGGGGTGATAGATGCAACGGAAATCAATGATGGTACGGATCCCAAAGATTCTTGCGACTTCCTTCTTGCAAATAGGACAATTGCTACTGATAGTGCTTGGGAAAATGCCGACTGCGATGCAGACGGTCTGAGCAATGAAGAGGAGATTACAGGTATTGATAGCGCAACAACGGCTGCTGATCCAAACGGTAGTAGAACGAATCCGCTTGATCCTGATACAGATGATGATGGGATCAGTGATGGGCAAGAAGCATTGGATGGTACAGATCCGAACGACCCATGCGATTCTATTGGCGGTACGCCTCCAACGGGGACATCATGCGCTGGTGATTTAGATGGTGATGGTATTAATGATGAACAAGAAACCTTAGATGGTACCGATCCACTCGATGATTGTGATTCTGTTGGTGGTACACCATTACCAACAAGTGATTGTGATAACGATGGTCTTACCAATGAGGAAGAAGACACTATGGGTACCGATCCCAATGATGATGATACGGATGATGATGGTGTGACAGATGGACAAGAAGTATTGGACGACACGAATCCGTTAGAAGATTGTGAATCAATAAATGGCACACCACTTTCTATCAGCGATTGCGATAATGACGGACTTACCAACGGGGAAGAGGAGAAATTAGGTACCGATCCAGAGAATATGGATACGGATGGTGACTCAATTCCAGATGGTCAAGAGACAAATGATAATACCGATCCATTAAACCCCTGTGATTCACTCGGAGGAACTCCTCCAGATGGGATTGCCTGTGGTATCGAGATAGAGAACGAATTGTTAACCCCCGATGCAGATGGTATCAATGATTTCTTCCGAATCAAGAACATTGAACAATATCCGGATAATACGGTAGATGTATATAACCGTTGGGGCGTCAAAGTATTTTCTACCAAAGGGTATGATAATGAAGGAAATGTGTTTAATGGTCAATCAAACGGGAGGGTAACTGTTCAAGAAAACAATCAACTGCCTGTGGGGGTTTACTTCTTCATTGTCAATTATAATGATGATGGTAGTACGCTTACCAAATCAGGCTACCTCTACATCAATCGTTAATCAAATCAAACTTGTAAACAACCAACCATGAAAAAAATTCTAATTAGCATACTGTTGCTTGTAATTGCCATAGAAGGGGCAAAAGCACAACAAGATGCACAATACACCCAATACATGTATAATACGATGGTAGTGAACCCTGCCTACGCAGGTTCTCGGGGAGTATTTAGTGCTGCTGCGTTGCATCGTTCCCAATGGATCGGCCTCGAAGGGGCACCTAAAACGCAAACGCTTAATCTACATTCTCCGGTTGGAAAAAGGGTAGGACTCGGTTTCGCTTTGGTGAATGATGAAATAGGGAATAAAACAAGCCAGGAGACCAGTTTTGATGTGGCTTTTTCATATACCCTGCCTTTGTCAGATACCAGAAGACTGTCTTTGGGTCTCAAAGCAGGCGGGCATCTCTTAAGTGTTGATTTTGCCCGTTTAGCAGGTTTTACGATGGAACAAGGCGCGAATGGGATGTTGAATATAGACAAAAAATTTTCACCCAATTTTGGAGCGGGTGTATACTATCATACCAATCAATTTTATTTGGGACTTTCCGTACCAAACTTTTTGGAGACAGAGCATTTTGACAATGCCTCGGATGATGCATCGTTTTTGGCAAGTGAACGCATGAACTGGTATCTTATTTCGGGCTATGTGTTCGATTTGAATTCGAATTTAAAATTTAAACCGGCCGTTCTGTTCAAGATGGTGACAGGAGCCCCTTTACAGGCTGACCTATCTGCTAGTTTCTTGATCAATGAAAAGTTCTCCTTGGGGGCTGCCTATAGATGGGATGCTGCCTTAAGTGGCCTGCTTGGGTTTCAAATAACAGAACAATTAATGCTGGGACTTGCCTATGACAAAGAAACTACCGAGTTGGGTAGTACTACTTTTAATGACGGATCTTTTGAAGTTTTTCTCAGATATGAATTAAAAAGAAGGGCGTCTGGCGTCTTAACACCACGATTTTTTTAAAGAACCTAAAACGATTTAACAATTCTTCCCCGCAAAACGACTCATTTAGACAAAACAAGATGAACCTAAAATCAAACTGCTTCTTTTGCCTCCTACTAGTAGGTACCCTGTGGACCTATGGGCAGAATAGAAAAATCAAATTAGCCGATAAAAGTTTTGCGCGGTATGATTTTTCACAAGCCGCTGAACTGTACGAAAAAGCGATCGCTCAAGGATATGAAAAACCAAAGGCGTATCAGAATTTGGCCGATTCCCACTACTATAACGCAGATTATGACAAAGCTGCCTCTTGGTTCGGGAAATTGGCAGAGAAAGATGAAAGTGTATTTGATATAGAACATATGCACCGATTTGCCCTTGCGCTCAAATCAGTAGGTAATTATACCGAATCGAATCGCTGGATGGAGAAGCTCATAGCGGCCAAAAGTGATGATATAAGAGGGAAGGCGTATGCCAAAAACAGGGATTACATAAAACGGATCAACAAACGGTCCGATCGTTTCGACATCAACAACATGGTAATCAATTCCCCTGAATCGGAATTTGCCCCTTCCTTTATGTTGGAAGCGCTGGTCTTTTCTTCCTCCAGGGATAGCAGTCTGGGATCCAGTCAGATTCATGCTTGGAACAAAAAACGCTTTTTAAATCTATATACCGCCTCCCCGATCGATGAAGCCAATTTTGGTTCGATTCAGAAATTTTCTGATAAGTTGAATACCAGGGCGCACGAATCGTCTACGGCATTTACCGCAGATGGCAAAACGGTATACTTTACCCGGAACAATACTAAAAACAACAATTTCGCTAGAGATGAAAAAGGTATTAGCCGCTTAAAGTTATACAAGGCAACTTTTGAAAATGGCCAATGGGGGAATGTGAAAGAGCTTCCTTTTAACAGCGAGGATTACTCGGTAGCGCATCCAAGCCTCAACCAGGCAGGTGATAAGCTCTATTTCTCTTCGGATATGCCAGGAACATTTGGTCAGTCCGATATTTTCGTGGTAGCCATACATTCTGATGGTACCTATGGTACCCCAACCAATGTAGGCCCTAAAATAAATACAGAGGGCAAAGAGACTTTTCCGTATGTCACGAAAGAAAACGTGCTCTACTTTTCTAGCGATGGTCACCCGGGCCTGGGAGGACTTGATGTTTTCGCAACAAGACTCGAGAAAGATCCCTATGTGGTAAATGTAGGTGAACCGGTAAATAGTTCAGCCGATGATTTTTCGTTCATCATTAATTCTGAAACAAAAAAAGGATACTTCGCTTCCAACCGAAAAGGAGGAAAAGGAGGGGATGACATCTATGCGATCTTGGAAACCAAATCGCTCGATATGGACTGTGGGAGTGAGATTTCGGGAGTAGTTCGGGACAAAGAAACACAGGAGACCGTTGCCGGTGCCTTGGTAATTCTATACGATGATTCGAATACCATATTAGAAGAAACAACCTCGGGAGCAGATGGCACTTTTGTGCTACAAAGTGATTGTGGTGCAGGACAATATGCCGTGATCGCAACAAAGGAAAAGTATGACAAGGAAACGCTTGCTGTTGACAACCGAGAAGAAGAATCGGTGGCTGCAGTCGATTTTTGGCTAGTCCCTATGAAAGAAGGTGTAGCCATCGGAACAAGTTTAACGAACTTCTTGAATATTGATCTCGTTTATTTTGATTTGAACAAGGCATATATTCGTGAAGATGCCCGGACAATACTGGATCAAATTGTATCCTATTTACTGGAAAATGATCAGGTAAAAATTCAGATCCGTTCACATACCGATAGCAGATCTAGCGATGCGTACAACAACCGCCTTTCGGATCGAAGGGCAAAAGCGACCCTGGCCTATTTGCTTTCGAAAGGAATAGGTTCGGAACGTATGTCTGGTATGGGATATGGTGAATCTCAGCTAACAAACGATTGTGATAATACAAAAAAATGTAGCGAAGCGGAGCATCAAAAAAATAGAAGATCAGAATTCGTAGTAGTGGAATAATGGAGTATTTCTACATGATACAAACAATCACCACTAAGCTCAAAGAGCGTGAGGTGGTGATGGTTTTTAACTGTGAGTAGAGGTACTCTAAATTTGGGAGAAAGGTGCTGTCTGTCCCCCCGCAGGCAGTACTTATCTTAAAAAAAAGATAACAAGAAATAACAATATTGAAGAGTATTCACAATTGGGACTGTGAGTAGAAGTGCAGTTATTTTGGGAAAAGGCGCCATCTGATGGCGCCTTTTTTATTTCATTACAACCGAATTCAGAGTAACTTTAAAGTGTTTTAAAACTTTTAGCACAATGTTGAAAAATGAACGTAATGTGAAAAGGCATGGCAAGCGTAAAAGGATACTTTTTTATTTTCTCGTAGGGGCGCTTTTCGCCTGTGGTGAAAAAAGTAAAACGGTTTCCAAGTCTAATACTCAGGCAGTAAAATCAGAAGAAATAGTTGTGCCCGAATTTCAAACTATTTTAGACAGTGCTCGAGTGAAAGGGGCAATCCTGATTCATAGTCCGGCGAAAGAAGTTTTTTATTCCAATGATTTTAACTGGTCACAAACGGGCAAGCTACCCGCATCTACCTTTAAGATTCCCAACGCTATCATCGCCCTTGAAACGGGAGTTGTAAAAAGTGATACCGCGATTTTTAAATGGAACGGAGAGCCGAGGGCATTGCCGGTATGGGAGCAAGACCTGAGTTTAAAAGAGGCATTTCATGTATCATGTGTTCCTTGCTACCAGGAAGTAGCTAGGGAAGTAGGGGTAGCTCGTATGAATGAATATTTACGTACACTGGGTTTTGGAAAAATGGTGGTTGATTCCACAAACATTGATATGTTTTGGTTGGCCGGCACTTCGCGTATTACGCCCTTTGAGCAAATTGATTTTTTACAGCGTTTTTACAATGCCAAGCTCGGGATATCGAAACGCACTGAAACACGAATGAAGCAGTTGATGCTCATGAATGAAAATGAGGAATATCGGATCAGTGGAAAAACAGGATGGTCTATCTCGGAAGCGCAAAACAATGGCTGGTTTGTGGGCTTTGTCGAAAAGGAAGAAACGGTTTGTTTCTTTGCCACGAATATAGAACCACAGCCCTCTTTTGATATGAAAAATTTTCCGGAGATTCGAAAGACAGTTACCTACGAGGCTTTGCGGCGTATGGGAATTATTCCTGAAAGATGAGATTGTATGCTAGCAATCATCATAAAAACAAACTAACTTGCAAAAAAGCAAACAGTTTAGGGGATACAGATAAGCCACTAACCAACCACAAGCAACCGAAACATGGACTTAAATTTGGCAGTATTAATCGATGGTGATAATATACCATCGGCCTACGTAAAAGAAATGATGGAGGAAATTGCCAAGTATGGGAATCCGACCATCAAACGGATCTATGGAGATTGGACCAACCCTCGTTTGGGAAAGTGGAAGAATGTGCTGTTGGAAAATGCCATTACCCCAATACAACAATACGGCTATACCCAAGGAAAGAATGCGACCGATTCGGCTATGATCATTGATGCGATGGATGTTTTATATTCTGGGAAGGTGAATGGTTTTTGCATTGTAAGCAGCGATAGCGATTTTACACGTTTGGCCACACGGCTGAGAGAAGCGGGTATGCAAGTGTTTGGAATTGGGGAAAAAAAGACGCCAAACCCCTTTATTGTAGCCTGCGATAAGTTTATCTATATAGAGATTCTCAAGAACAGTTCACAAGAGGGGAATAGTACAGATACCGTGAAAGAGGAAGGGAACGAGAAGAATGATATTGACAAGATTACAGCCAAAGAAATCAGGTGGATATCGAACACTATTAACGATTTGGCCGATGATGACGGTTGGGCATTCTTAGGAGATGTTGGCAGTTTGTTACAGAAAAAACAACCTAATTTTGATTCACGTAATTACGGGTATCAGAAACTAACACCTTTAATTAAATCTATTAAAAACTTTGAGGTGGAACGGCGCGAAGATTCTCGTGGGCGCAACAAGTTGATTTATGTGAAAATCAAGGAAAAAAAACGCGGTCGTTCCCGTAAATAAGACCAACTTCCCCGTAATACTGAACAAATGTGTTTAGTGCGCCTCTAATTTCAATACAGCGGTTGTTCGGTTTCTTGTTTTTCTACAAAGGATGCCATCGGCAATCAATGAACTTCCAAAACTTGGAATCATCTCCCGTAATTTGTTTTGCCATGGAGCGGATTCCATTTCTTGTGGAAAACACTGTTTTAATACATCCAACATGATTGATACGGACGTGGATGCGCCCGGTGAAGCCCCCAATAATGCCGCTAGCGTATTGTCTTTACTAGATACAATCTCCGTTCCGAACTTAAGAACACCCCCTTCTTTCGGATCCTTTTTAATAATCTGAACCCGTTGACCGGCAGTAATAAGATCCCAGTCTTGAAAACGTGCTTGGGGATAGTATTTTTGCAAGGCTTCGAAACGTTCTTCAGGGGATTGTACAACCTGCTGGATCAAATATTTTGTCAGGGATATATTGTGAAGTCCGGCCGAAAGCATGGGGAATATATTATGGGCATCTATTGAAAGTGGCAAATCTAAGTAGCTGCCGTTTTTTAGGAATTTTGTTGAAAAACCGGCATAGGGTCCAAAGAGTAGGGAACGTTCCCCGTTTAACATACGGGTATCTAAATGGGGGACCGACATTGGGGGTGCCCCTTCCTCCGCCTTTCCATATACTTTGGCTTCGTGCTGAAGGATTACATCTGGATTCGTACATTTCAGAAATTGTCCGCTTACCGGAAATCCGCCGAATCCTTCCCCTTCGGGAATATCCGATTTTTCGAGCAATTTTAAAGCACCACCACCGGCGCCTATAAATACGAATGCACTAACGGCAGTATGTTCCTTGCCGTTAGCTAAATTTTTAACTTCGATTTCCCATTCCCCGGTTTCTTTTTGTCGCAAACCTTCCACCTGGTGTCCCAAATGTACCTGAACAGCATCGCAACTTTGAAGGTACTTGATCATACGGCGCGTAATGGAACCAAAATTCACATCAGTACCAATAGCCATGCGTGTTGCCGCAATTTTTTCATTGGAATTTCTACCCTGCATCATCAAGGGGACCCAAGCAGCAATTTCCTCAAAATCTTCCGAATGCACCATGTCCTCAAAAATACCATATGCGCTTAGCGATTCATATCGATTTTTAAGAAAAGCCCTATTCCCATCACCCCATACAAAACTCATATGGTCAATATCATTGATAAATGGAACACTGGTACTCACCAGTTGTCGTTCTACTAAAAAAGCCCAAAACTGTTTTGAGATTTCAAAGGCCTCACTAATTTTTAATGCTTTGGATATATCAATGTCCCCTTGATCATTCTCCGGCGTATAGTTGAGTTCACAAAAGGCTGAGTGTCCGGTTCCGGCATTGTTCCATGCATCCGAACTTTCTGCACCTACTTGGTCGAGTCGTTCATAAATGGTGATTCCGCAATCGGGCTGCAGTTGTTTTAAAAGCACTCCAAGGGTAGCGCTCATGATACCTGCACCAATAAGCGTATATTCTTTTTTGGTCTTCATTTTTAACTCTTTAAGAGAATGATCGGTGACACAAAGCTAGGAAACCTTTTGCGGTTCCCGATACGGGAAGTGATTCTTGTACCCCTTTTCATTCGATATAATCCTTACTTTTGAAACAAACCGAACCTATGAAATTCCATTTTACCCTGCTAATAGGGTTCATACTACTCAGTGCTTGCAGGAACGATTCTTCGTCAAATACCATTACCAAAAAGGAAAGCATTGATGTTGTGTTCACCGATTTTTATGAATTCAAAAAAAATAGCAATCCTATTGAAGCTACGAAAGCGGGTTATATGTCGTACAATGATACGATTGCGAATTATATCTCCGAGGCATATCAATCACACATGATTCGGTCTTATGATGCTTTTCTTGAACGTTTGGCGCAGTTTGATTCGACCGAATTGACCACTTCAGAATGGATGAGTGTTCGGGTAATGCAATGGGATTGTACCATTAAAAAAGAGGGGTTTACAAACGATTTGGTAACCATGGCGTCTCCCATATACGATTTGCCAAGTTTTGAACTGATGCCGCTCCTACAAATACAATCACTACATCTTTATGTAGCGCAATTGGCAGGCGGTACCAGCGTGCAGCCTTTTGAAACAATCGAGGACTATGATGATTGGTTGGCCAGGATCAACGATTATATCGCATTTTTGGATACGAGCATGGATCAAATGGAGGAGGGGATACGGCAAAAAGTGGTACTGCCGAAAAGTTTGGTGCAAAAAATGATTCCCCAATTGCAAGCGTTTATGACGGCCCCATTGGAAGAGCATTTGTTCTATTCGCCCATCAAACAGTTGTCTACTGATTTTCCACTTGTGGAGCAAGAACGATTAAAGGGGGCGTATCAAAAGATTATTTCCGAAAAGCTGATTCCTGCTTACAGTAAGTTGAACGCCTTTTTGAAGAACACCTATTTACCGCTTTGTCGAGAAACAGCAGGTATAGGAGACCTGCCCCATGGAAAAGAAACCTACGACTATCTTGTGAAATTGCATACCACAACCAATAATACGTCGGAAGAAATACATCAGTTAGGGCTGCAGGAGGTAGCGCGTATTGCTGAGGAAATGAAGAAGGCCAAAAATACGATTGGTTTTTCAGGTGATTTAAGGGCATTTTTTGAACATGTACGTAGCAGCCCTGAGCAGATGCCCTTTTCCGATCCAAATGAAGTGATTGCCTATTTCAATGAAATACGAAGTCGTATAGAAGATCGATTTCCAATGGTCTTTAATGCCAGTCCAAAGGCCAATTTTAAAGTGCGCCGTACGGAAGCTTTTAGAGAAGCTTCGGCAAGTGCGGAGTATGTGCCCGGATCCAAAGATGCACTGCGTTCCGGAATTTTTTATGTGCCCATTCCCGATGCGAGAAAGTACAATAAATTTACAGCGGAGGCCTTGTTCCTGCATGAGGCGATACCGGGGCACCATTACCAACTATCGCTACAGCAAGAAAATAATCAATTGCCCGAATTTCTACATCCTGAAAGCATGGGTGTTTTCGTGGAAGGTTGGGCGCTTTATGCAGAATCCCTTGGGAAAGAATTGGGGTTGTATCAAGACCCATATCAATATTTTGGAATGTTGAGTATGGAGATGCACCGGGCAATACGTTTGGTGGTTGATACGGGGATTCATGCGAAAGGATGGTCAAGAGCCCGAGCGATTCAATATTCCTTAGATAATGAAGCGGCTTCCGAAGAAGAGATTATTGCCGAAATAGAGCGCTATATGGCCACTCCGGGACAAGCCCTTTCCTATAAAATGGGCCAGCTCAAAATACAGGAATTACGAACAAAAGCGGAAAAAGCTTTTGGTGATGCCTTCGATATACGGGAATTTCATGATCAGGTATTGAATTCAGGAAGCTTGCCCTTGGTCTTGTTAGAAGAGAAAATAAACCGTTGGATCGCTTCTGAAATGAACATAAAAAAGCCCAAGTAAATGGTTTTGTTGTTTCGGCATGGTCCTTGTAATAATTCCAATAAATAATCAATACATTTACGAAACGACTTTAAACACAAACCTTAAAAACCTTCAAGATGAAAAAATACTACACCTTATTCGTTTTTACGCTGATGCTTTTGACTATCCCTTTTAATCTTATGGCTTTTGAATCTGATAGCAATGTGGTAAGTACGACAACTTCACTGGCCAAAGACGTTTTTGTCGGTGGCTGGTCCTATACGCTGCAGGGAGCTCCGGAAGGATATGAAAAAGGATTTTTTCTGGTACTGAAAGAAGGCAAGTACTACAAGGCACAAGTGCAAGTGGGCAAAGCTACATTTATGGCGGAGGATATTGTCGTTAAAAAGAATACGATGACCTTTCATGTGCTGGTCGAAGGGAAGAAGGTGATGGTTGCTTTGACCGCAAATGGCAGCAAGCTATCCGGTACGAGCACAACGGAGGAAGGTGTGTTTCAGATTACTGGTGAAAAAACACTTTCTGCCGGAGAGTAATTAATAATAGTACCCCGTTTAAAGGTCCTATGGAGTACTTCTGTTACTACATAGGGCTTTGTTTTTATCCAATTTTTATTTCCTTACTTTTAGCAATACTTAATGGTACGGAAGATGAAAAAAATAATGCTTTTATTGACACTCGTTTTGACGAGTTGTGAGTACTTCAAGGAAGAAGTAGATTTAGTGGTGTTCAATGCCAATATCTATACGGTAGATGAAGGTTTTTCAAAAGCGGAGGCCTTTGCTGTGAAAAATGGTAAATTCATTGCAATCGGTACTTCGGAAGAAGTGCGAAAAATATATACTTCGGAACGTCTTTTCGACGCTGACGGCCGTACGATTACTCCGGGTTTGATCGACGCGCATTGCCATTTCTATGGGTTGGGATTAAACCAACAGGTAGTCGACCTTACGGGAACAACAAGCTACCAGGAAGTATTGGATCTTGTACAACAATTCCAAGCGGAGAACCCTCGGGAGTTTATTAGAGGTCGAGGATGGGATCAGAATGATTGGGAGGTCAAGGAATTTCCGACCAAAAAAGAATTGGACGCTTTGTTCCCGGATATTCCTGTTGCCTTGGAGCGGGTAGATGGCCATGCGTATTTGGTGAATCAAGCCGCCTTGGATATGGCAGGTATTAAATGGAATACGGTAATCGATGGTGGTGAAATCGTGAAGGGGCCTTATGGGATTACGGGAGTATTGGTCGATAACCCAATGCGTTTGATCGATTCCGTTACACCGCCACCTAGTTTAGAAACCAAAATACAGGCATTAAAAGATGCGGAAAGTATTTGTTTTAGTTACGGTCTTACCACTGTAAACGATGCGGGAATCGACCGTGAGACCATTTCATTGATAGATAGTTTGCAACAAGCAGGGGAATTATCGATCCGCGTATATGCGATGGTTAGTAATACGAAGGAAGATGTAGATCACTTCATTTACAAAGGGCCGATTAAAACCGATCGGTTAAATGTACGTTCGGTAAAAGTCTATGGCGATGGGGCACTTGGTTCAAGGGGAGCAGCTTTGAAAAAGCCCTATTCCGATAAATGGGGCCATTACGGCGCTATGATTACGCCTGTAAATGAAATTGAGGACTTGGCCCGTCGCTTGGCCATCTCCGAATATCAGATGAATACACACGCCATTGGCGATTCGGCAAATGCCGTCGTGTTACGAGCCTATCAGAAGGTTCTGAAAGACAGGCCAGACAGGCGTTGGAAGGTAGAGCACGCCCAGGTGATTGATTCGGCCGATTTTGATTATTTCAAAGAAGGGATTATTCCGTCAATACAACCCACACATGCGACCAGTGATATGTATTGGGCGGAAGAAAGAGTAGGGCCGCATCGTGTGAAAGGAGCGTACGCGTTTAAAAAGTTATTGGAGAAAGCAGGCACTATTGCATTAGGTACCGATTTTCCGGTAGAGCAGGTGAGTCCGTTCCTAACGTTTTACGCAGCGGTGTCCCGAAAAGATTTGGATGATTATCCCGAGGGCGGGTTTCAGATGCAAGATGCCCTGACACGGGAAGAAGCCCTACGCGGGATGACCATTTGGGCAGCGTATTCCAATTTTGAGGAACATGAAAAGGGAAGCATCGAACTAGGGAAATGGGCCGATTTTACGATTTATAGCGATGACCTTATGGCGGTGCCGCTTCCGCAAATACCCACTATTGACGCAGAACAGACTTTTATTGCAGGTGAAGTGGCAGAGTAGCTCCGGTTGTGTAAAAAGAAGGGTTTTTAAAAATTGAAGATAAAAAAACCCAAAGCCGAAAGACTTTGGGTTTTTATAAGGATCGTGACCTTACATCATAATAGGCACGGCAACACGGGTTTTGTCCCATCCCATGACCAGATGAACTCCACCATCAACCTCTTTAAAGGCAACAGAAAATGCTTCTAGCGATTTGTCGCCTGTAGAAACACCGGCACTTACGCGGGCTACGTCACCACCTTCTTTATAAAAGTAAGACCCCCATTGGTTTAAATTGTTATGCAAAATAACGGTCCATTCTTTCGCGCCGGGAATAGACAAAAGCGCGTAGGTTCCTGCTTTTACATCTTGCCCTCCGAATTTCACATCTTTGTAAAAAGTGATTTCGGGAGCTTCATTGGCTCCAGTACGCCATACCTCGCCCGGCTTGGCAAGTTCCCCTAAAGAACGCCCTTTTAATTGTGGACGACTGTAGATAATACGTACCGCTTTTTCCGCTACTTTATAATCGGAAGGGTACGAAGCGGCATCCATTGGACTTTTATCCAATCCGCTAAAGTCTTGTGCATTGGCCTCGGTAGAAAATACCAAAGCGATTGCCATAATGGCAAGGGTAAATACTTTTTTCATAATAGGTTTTCGTTTTTTCCCGATTGTGTATCAGGGTTTGTGTTCAAAACTAATGATCTCTCACTTTAAAATCTTTTAAAAAGTCGTTAAAATTCCACCAACTTACAGAATAGTTCATTTTTACTTCAAATTTGATTCGATACTAATGATTTATATGTTATATGTTATTTTAAGTTTTTATTTGTAATTAAATAACACATATGTGTTTTATAAATGAAACTTAATAGACATCTTTGTTTAAGAATTGATATAAAAATAGTGCTATGTGCGGAATTGTATGTGCTTTTGATGTAAAACAAAGTACGGATGTTTTAAGACCTCAGTTATTGGAAATGTCTAAGAAAATTAGACACCGAGGTCCGGATTGGAGTGGAATTTATGCAGATGATAAGGCTATTTTGGCCCATGAACGGTTGGCCATTGTAGATCCTGCTTCGGGAAAGCAACCTTTATATAGCCCGAATGGAAAGTTAGTATTGGCGGCCAATGGTGAAATTTATAATCATCAAGAGTTGCGAACGCAATTCGAAGGTACGTACGACTTTCAAACGGCTTCTGATTGTGAAGTTATTTTGGCACTGTACCAAGAGAAAGGCTGCGATTTTATAGATGAGCTGAACGGTATATTCGGTTTTGCGATTTATGACACTGAAAAAGATGAATATTTCATTGCTCGGGATCATATGGGAATTATACCCTTATATATCGGTTGGGACCAAAACGGAACCTTTTATGTCGCTTCCGAGTTAAAAGCGTTGGAAGGTACCTGTACCAAAATAGAACTCTTTCCTCCAGGACACTACCTGCACAGTAAAGATGGTACGTTTAAAAAGTGGTATTCGAGAGATTGGATGGAGTATGAAGCGGTAAAAGAAAACGAGACCAGTATTCAGGAAATTAAGGAAGCTTTGGAAGCGGCCGTACACAGGCAACTGATGAGTGATGTCCCTTATGGAGTATTACTTTCTGGTGGGTTGGACTCCTCGGTGACTTCCGCCATTGCAAAGAAATATGCGCAAAAGCGAATTGAATCAGGTGATACGGTAGATGCTTGGTGGCCACAGCTACATTCCTTTTCCGTGGGGCTCGAAGGTTCTCCCGATTTGGCGGCGGCCCGTAAGGTTGCGGACCATATAGGAACGGTACATCATGAAATCAAATTTACCATTCAAGAGGGTCTTGACGCCATTAAGGATGTGATCTATAACTTGGAGACCTACGACATCACGACGATACGTGCCTCTACTCCTATGTATTTAATGGCGCGGGTTATCAAATCAATGGGAATTAAAATGGTGCTGTCAGGCGAAGGAGCCGATGAGCTTTTCGGAGGCTACCTTTATTTTCACAAAGCCCCGAGTCCAAAAGATTTTCATGAAGAAACGGTGCGCAAGTTAGACAAGCTTCATATGTACGATTGCCTGCGTGCGAACAAATCCTTGGCCGCATGGGGAATTGAGGGGCGTGTCCCTTTTCTGGACAAGGAATTCATGGATGTTGCAATGCGCATCAACCCTAAAGATAAAATGATCAACGGCGAGCGCATGGAAAAGTGGGTGGTTCGAAAGGCATTCGAAGATATGTTGCCCGAAAGTGTTGCATGGCGCCAAAAAGAGCAGTTTTCAGACGGGGTAGGGTATAGTTGGATAGACACCCTTAAAGAAGTTGTAGAAACCGCGGTGAGCGATGAGCAACTGGCAAATGCCAAATTCCGATTCCCTTTGCAAACACCGACAAACAAAGAAGAATTCTATTATCGCTCGATATTCGAGTCTCATTTTCCAAGCGATGCCGCCGCTTTATGTGTGCCACAAGAGCCTTCCGTGGCCTGTAGTACCAAAATAGCGCTGGAATGGGATGAAGCCTTTAAAAACATGAACGATCCGTCTGGCAGGGCGGTAGCACAGGTACATGCCGATGCCTATGACAAGTAAAACGATCTTATAGCCCAATAAGGGCAATACCGGAGTTGACTTTTGGATAAAAGCAATAAAGCAACAAAATCTGACTCCGAGCAACGTAAATTCTGTTTCATTCAGTTTTTATTTTAATTAGTCAATTGACCCTGGTGCGTACTGAACTTCCTTTCAGTATGGCCAGGGTCTTTTGATTGGTGCACTGCAGAGAGTAAGTTGTTTAAAGATGGTTTCCCCAGCGGAAAATGGCAAGTATAATTTTCTTATTTTTCCAACTGGGCAAAGTTTGTTTTTTTCCACATTTTTTGTTGATAACTTCAAGTTGAACAACTGGGCAAACCGCTATATTCTATAGGGTTTATCGTATATTTGTAAGATTGCAAAATTGGAAGTAAAACGCTTTTCTTTTTTTAATGGGAAAGGCTTTAGTAAACAACCTTAAATTTATGAGCGAAGAAGCAAATAAGAAAGATTATTCAGCGGATAGTATTCAGGCCCTAGAGGGAATGGAGCATGTACGCATGCGCCCTTCTATGTATATTGGAGATGTAGGTACGCGAGGCCTGCACCATCTGGTCTATGAAGTGGTAGATAACTCTATTGATGAGGCCATGGGGGGGCATTGCGATACGATTAGCGTTATTATCAACGAAGACAATTCGATAACGACCAAGGATAACGGGCGAGGTATCCCGGTCGGAATGCATAAAAAAGAGGGGGTTTCTGCCCTTCAGGTCGTCATGACCAAAATTGGTGCCGGTGGAAAGTTTGATAAAGATTCCTATAAGGTGTCCGGTGGTCTTCACGGGGTAGGGGTTTCTTGTGTAAATGCACTCTCGAACCACCTAAGAGCCACCGTCTACAGAGATGGTAAGATTTGGGAACAGGAATATGAAAAAGGGAAGGCACTGTACCCTGTGAAAACTATCGGAGAAACCGAGGAGCGTGGTACAGAGGTGACCTTTCTGCCAGATGATACCATCTTTACCCAAACCACCGAATATAGCTACGAAACCTTGGCAAATCGTATGCGGGAACTTTCTTTTTTAAATAAGGGGGTCACCATCAGCATATTGGACAAGCGTCAAAAAGATTCGGAAAGTGAAACCGGCTATGTAGGAGAGACGTTCTATTCAGACGAAGGGCTTAAAGAGTTTGTAAAGTTCCTAGACGGCAACAGAGAGCAACTCACCCAGAACATTATTGCCATAGAGGGCGAAAAGAATGGCATACCGGTAGAGGTGGCCATGGTGTACAATACCTCCTATACCGAAAACCTGCATTCGTACGTAAACAATATCAATACCCACGAAGGAGGAACCCATTTATCCGGTTTTAGAAGAGGACTTACTAGTACCCTTAAAAAATATGCCGATACGTCGGGAATGTTGGACAAGTTGAAGTTCGAAATTCAAGGGGATGATTTCCGTGAAGGGCTTACGGCGATTGTTTCCGTTAAAGTGGCTGAACCACAGTTCGAAGGACAGACGAAGACCAAATTAGGGAATAGGGAAGTATCCTCTGCTGTCTCACAGGCCGTTTCTGAAATGTTGACGGATTATTTGGAAGAACACCCCGACGATGCCAAAATCATCGTGCAAAAGGTGATTCTGGCAGCCCAGGCGCGCCATGCAGCTACCAAAGCACGGGAAATGGTGCAGCGGAAAACAGTCATGAGCATTGGTGGCCTTCCTGGAAAATTATCAGATTGCTCCGAACAAGACCCCACCGTTTGCGAAGTGTTCCTGGTAGAGGGAGATTCGGCAGGGGGTACTGCCAAGCAGGGAAGAGATCGTAATTTTCAAGCAATCTTGCCATTGCGCGGTAAAATTTTGAATGTAGAAAAGGCGATGCCACATCGTGTTTTTGAGAACGAGGAAATTAAAAACATTTATACGGCCCTTGGGGTCACCATCGGAACGGAGGAAGACAGCAAGGCCTTGAATATTGAAAAGCTTCGGTATCATAAAGTAGTGATCATGTGTGATGCCGATGTTGATGGTAGCCATATTGAGACCCTAATATTGACTTTCTTCTATAGATATATGAAGGAATTGATCGATGGTGGACATGTGTATATCGCAACACCCCCGCTATATTTGGTCAAAAAAGGAAGCAAAAAGCAATATGCTTGGGACGACCAGGAGCGAGATGATATTGCCAATAGCTACAGCGGCGGCGTAAGCATTCAACGCTATAAGGGTCTGGGAGAGATGAATGCCGAACAATTGTGGGACACTACGATGAATCCCGATTTTAGAACATTGCGGCAGATTACGATTGATAATGCCACCGAGGCAGATCGTATCTTTTCGATGTTAATGGGCGATGAGGTACCACCACGAAGAGAATTCATTGAGAAAAATGCTGTATATGCAAACATTGATGTATAAGATATAGTGCTTTCACAACAAAAATTCGTCCGCCATTGGCGGACGAATTACTTTAGGGGCATCATTTTTTAAAACTCCTAAATTCTTATTATGAAAGTAAAATTAGTATCAATGTTATTATTTGTGTCCAGCATGGTCTGTTTCGGGCAGGAAGATTTAAAAGAAAGAGAAAAGCAGGCCGCATTCGACCCGACCTATACTTCGTACTCTAGAAAGAAACCCGCTTTTGTTACTTTAAAAGACGGTACCAAAATCGAAGGAAACATCAAAGATGTCGACTACAAAAAAGGGCAGATCAAACGTTTGAAAATTATTGAAGAAGGGAAGAAGAAAGTAGAAATCGTAGCCGCCGATATAGCTGATCTTTATATGGCCCCTTCTGGTTTGGATAAACTTGGAAAACAAAGCAACTACTTCAACGATGCGACCAAATGGGGCAGAAGCGATGCTTCCAAGCATTTGAACAAAGGTTATACCATGTATACCAATGAAACGGTATCCTTAAAAAACAAGAAAGACCCAGCCGAATTCTTAATGCAGGTCGTAAACCCTAAATACAGTACGGTAATCCAAGTGTTTTCGGACCCTTTTGCCAAGGAAACTGCTAGTATCGGTTTCGGTGGAATGAAGTTGGCCGGTGGTATTGCAAAATCATACTACATTAAAAAAGGAGATCAGGACGTACTTTGGTTGACGAAGAAAGACTTCGACGAGCATTTTGAATCTCTTTTTATGGACAATGAGCAGTTCAAAGCCAAGTATGCGGATCATAAGTTCAAATGGAGTCTTTTAGGAGTCTACGTATTGGATTATTCAGAGTTTGTCTTGGAAGCCGAAAGCGGTGCATCTAAGTAAACCGATAGTTATTATATCATTTAAAAACCCCGCAACAAAGTGTTGCGGGGTTTTTGTGTATATAAGAGTGTGTAAGATTAATTGCGAATGGCGATGGTAGCGCCTTGTGCGTCTTTTAGGATTTCCCCATCTTCCGATTGTTGCATAGAAACGGTTTGATCGGGTAAATCGGTACCGGGATAGGAAATGGTGTATAACCCATCAGATTCGGTCCATTTAAAATCGGTTTTGATGGTCTCTTTTCTATTTACTTCGTGGTTGTATCTGCCAAGGTACGCATCGTTGAACGTCCATTTTTGTAGAATGGTCTGTTTGCCGGTCTGGTCTTGCGTTTGCACATCTACCTTTTCCCAGTACCCAATGATCGGGTCATTGTTTTCCGGGATGCGGGAACAGTTGCTCGCTAAGATGATGCCGATAATGGCCAATAGCGAAAATAACTTTTTCATAACGTAGGTTAATTTAAGATTCGGGGTTTCTTATACTAACTAACGGGCTTGAACAAAGGGGTATTGCAAAAAATCGACGTATGACAACTTATTCTGTTTTTCTTCGTTGAATGGCAGTTTTTTTTAAGACTTCGTGTATTTCATCGATTGCAAATTCTTGAATTTCGGTCGATTAAAGTGCCTGTTCGTGGCTGGTTTTTAACAAAGAATGTGTAATTTTGACCTCCCAAAAAATGGAAACCAAGGAAAATATAAAAGCGTCAAAACGAACTCGAATGATTGTTCGAATCGTGAAAGTTTTTTTGACCATTAACAATTATTAAAACGTAGATACATGAAAGTTACCGTAGTAGGGGCTGGTGCAGTGGGTGCTAGTTGCGCAGAGTACATCGCCATTAAGAATTTTGCATCGGAAGTTGTTTTATTGGATATTAAAGAAGGGTATGCCGAAGGAAAGGCGATGGATTTGATGCAGTGTGCTTCTTTGAATGCTTTTGATACTAAAATAACTGGTGTTACCAACGATTATTCTAAGACAGCCGGTAGTGATATTGCCGTAATTACCTCGGGAATTCCACGTAAACCTGGAATGACGCGTGAAGAATTGATCGGAATCAACGCTGGTATCGTAAAAACGGTATCTGCAAGCTTGATCGAACATTCCCCCAATGTGATTATGATCGTAGTGAGTAATCCTATGGATACAATGACATATTTAGTGCACAAAACAACCAATTTGCCGAAAAACAGAATTATCGGCATGGGTGGGGCTTTGGATAGTGCTCGTTTTAAGTACCGATTGGCAGAAGCCTTGGAAGCACCTATTTCAGATGTAGATGGTATGGTAATCGGTGGTCATAGTGATAAAGGTATGGTGCCTTTAACTTCGCATGCGACCCGAAATAGCATCCGAGTATCAGAATTTTTGTCATCTGAGCGTTTGCAACAGGTCGCCGAAGATACCAAAGTAGGTGGTGCGACACTCACGGGACTTTTAGGGACTAGTGCTTGGTATGCTCCAGGTGCGGCAGTTTCTGGTTTGGTGCAGGCCATAGCTTGTGATCAAAAGAAAATTTTTCCTTGCTCCACCTATTTGGAGGGTGAATACGGGTTGTCTGATCTATGCATCGGAGTACCGGTTGTGTTAGGCCGAAACGGAATTGAAAAAATCGTGGACGTGCCTTTGAGCGATGCTGAAAAGACTAAAATGAAAGAGAGCGCGGAAGGTGTTACTAAAACCAATGGCTTGCTAGACTTGTAGTACGAACTTATTATATAATGAAAAAGGCAACCCATTTTGGTGTTGCCTTTTTTAGTTAAAACAACCATTTGCTTTAAGGCTAAAAGGAATAACTCCCAAATATGTTGTCAAATCCTACGGGAAAATCATATATTTGCAGGCTGTTAGAAAAAGCATCCAATTAATATATGTAACCCATGCAAAATAAAGGACTTATAAAGCTTTTTGGCCTGTTGTTCGGTCTTGTAAGCATCTATCAACTTTCCTATACCTTTATCAC
>CALIIC010000161.1 GCA_938020445.1 uncultured Flavobacteriaceae bacterium
CGGATTTCCAGTATTCGGATCACTACCCGTCTTTTCGGAAGGGGTATTTTGGCTGCTCTGTTCCTGTTTTGGGGGCTTTGGCGTTTTTTTGCCAGTTCCCGGCTCTAGAATACTGTCCATTGCAGCTTCGGTTTTCTTGGTGGTTTCTTTTTCCACTCTTCGTTCCACAGCTCGTTCTGCCGCTTTTTCAGCTTTCTTGCCTAGTTTTTTTAAGAATTGCGCCTCCGCATTCTGTGCGAAACCGATACAAAAAATGAGCGCAATAGTTGTTTTGAAAATTCTGTTGATTGTGTTCATAGCTTTTTCTAAATAGTTTATAATTAAAAACAGTTTTGAAAGCATGGGAAGTTTGGTAGGCCAAGCTTTCAATTATTTAGTGTTGGCAAAATAAAAAGGTTAACATCAAGTTTTGAAAAAACTATGCAATTGGTACATGACAATGTGTAATTGGTAGTACTTGTTGTATAGGCTGCAGAAAGAAAATTTAATTTAACTGGTACAATATCAAGGAGTTGTCGTCTTTCTGAGCTACAAGTGCGAGTTTTCCGTCCTCTTTTAAAGAAGCAAGATCGGCCGGCCCACTTCCAAAGACGGGAAAGTTTTTAATCGGTACCGCTTGGCTGTCGAATAAATACAATTTTTCATTCTGTATGTCGGTCACGGAGATGTATATCTTGTTCTTGATCAAGAATACTTTGGGGCGTGTGTAGATGCCTAAATCCAATTCCACTTTTTTGCCTTTGATACTCAGTTCATTATCATTTTGATATATCAACGTTTTCGGGGTACTCACAAGCCCATGTTCCTTATTTAATTGAAGGGTTGAAGCATTGGTTTTTCCATTTTGATCAATTTGATGGAGTAGACCGTTCTTGTCAGAAAATGTAAACTGGTTTTTATAGATGAATACCTCGTTTTCCGAAAATTCAAATTTTTCTGGAACCTTGACCCGTACATCGCCCGTACGGTTGAGTATTTTAAGGCTACCATCCGCCAATTTGAATACAATATGGTCTTTGTTGCCAATAACAAGGTGTTTGGGTGCCCCTACGATCGGGCTGTTGGCTTTGGTATATTTGAACCCGGAAACGATTTTGCCTTTACGGTCGTACATAAAAACCTTGTTCCCCTGGGTAACTACCAACCGATATTCCCTGTTTTTGGCATAATCAAATACCGCCAAAGGGTTTAGGTTTCCTCCTTCGAAATATTTTGTAAGGGCAACTACTTCCTTCCCGTTTCTGTCGAGGACCACAAGACGGCTACTGGTAGTAAAAGCAAACTGTAACCTGCCATTTTTAAAGAGATTTACCTGGTGTATGGTACCTTGTATTTTTTCACTCAATTGCTTTTTCCAAATGATTTCACCCTCCCCTGAAAGAAGGTATAGTTGGTTTTGCTCATCTTGTACCACAACTTCTTTTTTCTTGGTATTATGGTTGGTGACAATTTGAGGGTTCATGGCAATCTTACTGTCAAGCATTGTGGTGAAAACTGCCTTGGTGCCGCTGCTCTTTTTTGTTCGTTGGTTTTTCTTTAGGGCAATATTGGTAAGGAAAAAATCGCCGTCCGCTACTATTTGGGCAGCGAATGAATATCCTTTGAATAGGTTTTTAAGATTGTTGGGAAAGAGATTCTTTTGAAGATGTTTTTTCGCTAGTTTATCCATGTAAGAAGCATTCCCAATGAATAGCATGGTAGCGGAGGAGGCGGTAGCCTCTCCTATAATATCATAGGTGGTTGACTTGTCAAAGGTGTTTCCACTATTAAAGTCGCTGATAAGGGTTTCCAAGACTTCTTGTTTATCAGCAAACAAGAATGCATTTTCAAGAATAGTGCAGTAGTTGGCTTCGAAATTCGTTATGACGGGATTAAAAACCGTATTCAGGAAATCGGTTTTAGACAACTCAAGAATAATATTGCCTTGGTAGTCAATAGCTTGTTTTCGAATACCGACCAAAAAATCTGTCATACTTTCTGAGCCATAAGTATTCAATACAATTGCCTTTCTGTTCCCCATATAAATCAACCCTATTTCTTCAACAGCACTAAAAAGAGAATCATTTGGGGCTGGATTTTGCAGAAAGGCTTGTTGGTTTTCAAGAAATGCACCAAAATTATCAAATGAATACGATAGGAATGCATCGGTGTCATAGGGTGCGAAACTTGCCGTTATCGTAGGAAGGGGGGTGGTATTTTTGAAAAGGCTCAGGTAATCTGTAGCGGTGGAATCTATGGTCGAGATGCCATTTAAAAGAAGGTTTTGTTTAGAAGCAGAAACATCAAAAGATACCCAATGAGCGAATTCCTTTGGTGCGAGTTCAGCGTCGTTTTTTAGCAAGTGGGAAAAAAGGGAGTCGTTGTTTTTTAAACTTACAAAGACCGTAGCAGCAGCTGTTTCATCAGAATTTGTGTAGAGTTTTTTTAAAACAGGGTTTTCAAAATCCGAGTCGGCTTGTTCCAACGAGGCAGAAATAACAGCTTCGTTAGAACCTATTAGGAATTTAGAACCTGAGATGGTTGCAAAGAAATTGGTGTCGTTTATGGTGTGTTTTGAAATGGATCCCGAGGAAAGTGTTAGTTGTTCTATTGCCGATGCCTCTCCTGAAATTGAGTCCTTTGGTGTCAAAGGAACTGTTTCGCCTATATAAAGTACTTCATCTGTATCGGAGAAAACAAGAAGGCCCTTTGTCGAAGTTGGTACATAATCAAGGATGCTTAATTTTCCTAGTATTTTTCTATAGGGCTTTAGCTTTTCCAAGCTTGCCAAGAAAAGATTGTTCGATATGCTATCCTTTATGCCGGCAAGCGCGTTTATTTTTAAGATTAGTTCGGTATTTGTTGGCACATAAGCGTAAAGCGGGGTGTTTTGAGCGGAATCCTTGGTACAGTTGAGGATTAGAAATAAGCAAAGCAAAAACATCAATTTACGAACCATGAAGAGCCTTTATTGCAAATTTATACTATTTCCTTTTTTTCAGTGGAATAGGACCTATAAAATCAAAGAGGAGAAATACATCGTCCTGAATAGTACGAATTAAAGTTCCAAAGACAATTGTTCAGGAAGCAAGCGAAAGCTCTTGCGATGGTATTTCGTAATGCCATATGCACGAATGGCTGCACGGTGTTCTTTGGTAGGGTAACCCTTATTTTGCTTCCAATTGTACATGGGAAACTCTTTATGTATTTCCTCCATATAGGCATCACGATAAGTTTTGGCCAATACAGATGCTCCTGCGATACTCAAGTACTTGCTATCCCCTTTTATGATGCACTCATGCGCTATTTTGTAATACGGTTTAAAACGATTGCCGTCTACAATGATAAATTCGGGATGAGGATCCAATTGATCAATAGCCTTGTGCATCGCCAAAATTGAGGCGTTCAAAATATTGATTTCATCTATTTTTTCAGGGTAAATGTGTGCTACACCAAAACACACCGCCTCCGATTCTAGCAAAGGTCGTAAAGCTTGCCTTTTACTTTCAGAGAGTTGTTTCGAGTCGTTTAAGATATTGTTCTTAAATGATTCGGGCAGGATTACCGCCGCCGCGGTTACCGGTCCGGCGAGACAGCCACGGCCTGCTTCATCTGTTCCCGCTTCATATATCGATTTTAAAAAAGGTGCTAACACAATAAAAATTACATACTACTAAGATACTATAATCTATTAGGAATGGCTGTTCCCATATCCTCATTACGGCCTTTAAAACTTTCACATTTTATTACGAACAAAAAAAATTAACTTTACCCCGTAATTGATTTTAATGAAATACTTTCTTTTAACTGTCTTACTATTTTTTTGTCTTCCACTTTTTGCACAAGAAGACTCGATTCCTCCAAGTGGTAAAGCGGAGCGGTCGGTAAAATTTGGAAAAGCTAAAGGCAATAAGGGCGCTTCCGGGAAGGAAACCAAAGAACCAGAACGTACAATTAAGGACTATAAGATTATTTCCCATGCCCGCGATACCATTTATTTAGATACGACACTTACCATTCAAAAGGAGTATAGATATAACTATCTTAAAAAGGATGATTTTGAGTTGATGCCCTTTGCCAATGTGGGGCAACCCTATAATTCTTTAGGAGTGGATTTGGAAAGAAAATCATTTTACCCGCGCTTGGGAGCCTCCGCAAAACACTTTAATTACCTAGAAACGCCCGATATTACCTATTTCAATGTGGCAACCCCAATGACGGATCTCTTTTTTAAGACAACCTTTGAACAAGGGCAATTGCTAGATGCGCAATTGGCATTCAACACCTCTAAAAGGCTTAACTTTTCTATCGCCTATAAAGGCTTTCGATCTTTGGGTAAATACCTTTTCAATCAGTCACAATCGGGAAATTTCCGAACCACAACCAACTATGAGACGAAAAACAAACGCTATAACCTAAGGGCCCATATTGCCGCGCAAGATATTGAAACAGAGGAGAACGGGGGGTTGGCGCTTGCAGATGAGCAGTTTGTAAATCCTGCTGACGATACTGATTTTTCGGATCGCGCAAGATTGGCAGTGCGTTTTGATGATGCCGACAATCGTATTTTGGGAAAAAGATATTACTTAGACCATCAATACAAACTGGTTCGCAAACAAAAAGATTCGAGCAAATTGGAACGTACCTCGCTGGCGATTGGACATGAGTTTGAGTATGAGACCAAATACTATGTATATGAGCAAGCGGCGCAAAATGATTTTTTCGGGGATAGTTTTTTAACGGCCGTTGACGACAAGGCCATTTTAAAGACGATGTATAATCAATTTAATGCTACTTTTTACAATTCAGTTCTCGGGAGCTTACGGGGGAGTATCAATTTGTACAACTATAATTACTATTTTGATAGTGTGGTCATCAGTGATGATGGTATTATTGAAAATCAACTTAAGGGAGAAGAGGTGGCCATCGGGGCCGATTACAAAAAGGTTATCAAGGGATTTGATATAAAAGGGTCTTTGCGGTATGCCGTTTCGGGTGACCTGACCGGAAATATTTTGGATGCCTCGGCAGGCTACAAGTTCAATGAAAACAATCGTATTAGAGCGCTGTTGCACAGTTCTTCGCGTCTGCCTGACTTTAACTACCTATTATATCAAAGCGATTATAGAAACTATAACTGGCAGAATACGGCCGGTTTTGAAAAGGAGCAGGTAAGTAGCTTGCAGTTTATTTTGGAATCGAAGCTTTTGGGAAATCTAAGTGCCAAGTATACGCGGCTCGATAACTATACTTATTTCGCTCCTGACGCTTCCGTGGCGACTGAAGAGCAACTAACTGATAGTCTAGTGCAATCGTATCTAAAGCCATTTCAGGAGGCCAATAGTGTCAATTACTTGAAGGTGAAGTACAACAAGGAATTTAAATTGGGGAAGTTTGCGCTGAACAATACGGTAATGTATCAAAACGTTGCTCAAACAAACGATGTGCTGAATGTACCACAGCTGATAACAAGGAATACGCTTTACTTTTCGTCAGAAGTATTTAAAAAGGCGATGTTTCTGCAAACGGGCGTTACCTTTAAGTATTTCACTGCTTATCATATGAATTCATATAACCCTGTGCTGGGGGAGTTTTTTGTGCAGGACAATCAAGAGCTAGGGGGCTTTCCTATGCTGGATTTCTTTATCAATGCAAGGGTGCAGCAAACCAGGATCTATTTAAAGGCCGAACATTTTAATTCTTCTTTTAATAGTACCAATGAATTCTTTGCGGCACCAGACTATCCATACAGAGACTTTGTAATACGTTTTGGTTTGGTATGGAATTTCTTCTCTTAAGCTGATTTTTGCAAATTGTACCGTAGATTTTCGTGATTGGGGCTAAATACAGGCCTATTTTTCCTTCAGAATCACAAGATTTTGTTCATTTTCAGAAGGTTAGCTAGGAGTATCTGTCGTTTTGGAGGGGTTTGATAAATATGAAGGCGGTAGGGATGATCTAATAAAGGAATTTTTTATGGTTTTTTTTTGATTAGCATGTATTTGATTATCAGTATGTTGAAACTAATTTGTAAATCATTTTCAAAAAAAAATGATTTACTATTGTGTAAAGTAAAAAACCCTCTTATATTTGCACCCGCTTTGAGGCTGAGGGATTAGATGTAGAGAGAGGGTCAAAGTGAATCGAACGTTTTAGGACGGGAGATATTTGGAAGTTCATTGGAATATTGTAAAGACAACAAAGTACGGCGAATGAACGTCGTACGACTCGCACTTTTTTCTTTTTGAAGGAACAAGTGTAGTATAGAATTGAATCGAGAGACGGGGCCGGGAGATATTTTTCGTTGGATATACTTACATTATATAAGAATCGACAATGAAGAGTTTGATCCTGGCTCAGGATGAACGCTAGCGGCAGGCCTAACACA
>CALIIC010000162.1 GCA_938020445.1 uncultured Flavobacteriaceae bacterium
GCTAATAATTGCCAAACCTATAACCAATCAGGAATACCACCTTGCGGAAATCCGCAGTTTTGAAAAAGATTTTCAAAAATTCTTTAAATAAGTCCTAAGCTGGTGGCCATATGCACTAGTTGATGGGAGTTTCTGGCATCGAAAGTATCACGAAGTTTACTAACGTTCGCCTCTATCGAACGAATACTACTTGGATTCGTACCACAGGCTTTGAAATGTGCACTTATTTCACTCTGCTTATACCCGTTGGCCAGTAAACGTAGTAATTGTTGTTCGTAGTCACTTAACTCTAGCACATTTCTATGGCTTAGTACAGCCGTGGCCACCGGACACGTAAATTGTTCATCATTGGTTAACGCATTTAAAGCGTTTTCGAGTTCTTTAAGGCCATTGAGCCCCTTGCATACGTACCCATTTACCCCCTGTTTTTCCAATAAGTCTTGAATGGTGGTTCGCTTATCAATGACACTAAATACAATTACCTTTAGAGTGGGTTGTGCTTTTTTGGCGGCTTTTATCAATGCTGCGCCATTCTTTATAACACTTTTTCGATGGGGGTTTACAAACGAGAGATCACTTATTAAAAGTTGGTAGGGTTGTTTGTCAAATTTGGCCTTTTTAAGTTTTAAAAGAGCGTCATCGCAGTATTGTGACTGTCCGATGGTCGTTACACCAACATCCTTTAACTTCGTCACGACGCCAAAGTTGTTACTATCTGTATCTTCCGCAACCAAAACCTTGGTGAAATTCATGGGGCTAGTTTTAAATGGGAAATTTGATTTTTACTGTAAGTCCCTTTTCAGGTACCGGATCAAAATTAAAACTTCCGTTTAGGTTTTGAATGCGGTTTTCCACATACTTAAGTCCGTTCCCCCATGCCGCAGGATCATTTTCAAAGCCTATACCATTGTCATTGTAATTGAGTTCTATGCACTTTTTGGCCTTTCCAAAGGTGATTCCGACAAAAGTTGCTTTGCTGTATTTGCGCATATTGGTCATCAATTCTCGAACGATCCAGAACAGCTGTATTTTTTTTTCTTTGGAGAGTGTATCCCAGAAGCCAGGTTCTAATTGGGTGGTAATGATCTTGATCGAATCGTTTCCGTAGGAATTTAATAATTCGATCAACTCTTCCCCATAAGATTCATCTGTTTTAATGGGTGTATGCTCTTTCGAAATATCCCTGGCTTTTTGATATACTTTGTCAAGTCCTTCCAATACAATAAAACGAGTCTCATCTGCAAGTAACTTTGGATCATTTTTTATTTGGGTCATCAAATAAAAGATATCGTTTCCCAGCTCATCATGAATTTTTTTGGCTACCCGTATTTCGGTAGTATATTCAGTCTCCATTCGCGTGCGTTTTCGTTGCTGGTTTTTTAAATACACTATGAAACCAATTGTTACGATAGACAGCAGTAGGCCAGCAAGATAAAATGCATTGTGAAGGTCTTTTTTTGCTTTTTGGGCTTTCAACAAAAGGTTGTCGTTGGTAAGCTTGTCGTTGTCGTATTTGGTTACTGCATAAATGCTACGAATTGCTCGTTGCGTCTGGGTCAACTTATTTTGGGTTTTGGAATAAAGAATGGCCTCCTCGCTGAGATCGGCTCCTCTTGTTTTTTTTAAGGGAATTACAATATCCAATACTTCCAAAATAGCTACTTTATTGTCGAGTTGTTTTGCATTTTTCAGTGCTAACAAAGCGTTATCGAGTGCTTTTTTAGTATCGATGGCCGAATAGTATTTGGAAAGATGGGTATGGCTCGAAATGAGACCTGATATTGATTTGATTTGATTGCGTGTGACCAATGCACGGGTCATCAAGGATTCACTTTTATCATTGTTTGGGTTTTTAAGCCAAAGGGCGTACCCTAAATTATTCAAAAGGCGCGCATGCTCTCCACTATTGGGTATAACGCCAGGCTCTGAAAGTAAGTCCTGAAACAGCACTATACCTTGGTCATATTTTCCCTGACGTACCAAAATGTTGGCCCTCGTATTTTTGTAAATACGAATATCCTTAGCGCTAATTTCTTTGCTTTCTTCTATCAATTTCATGACCCTGTCACTCCATTTTAGCGCTTCCGCATATTCGTTTTGTTCTTTAGAAGTTACAGAGATGGTATGGCTTAGACCGGCAATCTTATGAATGTCAGACGGTTTTTTAAGAAAGCTGAGTCCGTAGATGGCCGTTGTTTGACTACCTGTCAAATCTCCAAGGGTTTTTTGAATGTTTGCCATAGATCGCAACATGCTACCGGTCATAGTACTGTCTTGTTTGGACGAGTAAATTTTATAGGCCTGATTGTAATAGTCGTATGAGTCCTCATAGTTTTGAAGCTTCATGTTGTAATACCCCAATCTAAAGTTCGATTTTGCAAGAATCATCGTGTCGTTTTCGATGATCGCAAAGCGTAGCAGTTTTTTTGCATAGACGATTGCGCTATCGTAGTGTTCTCTTTTGGCAAGTTCTTTGATTTTGATATCAATGGAATCGGCGAAAGGGAAGCTAGAGTTACTACTTTTTTCTGCACTTGTAGGCAGCGGTGTCGTACAAGAACTAGGAAGGGTTTGTAAAAAAAATAAGAGGGATAATGCAACAAAGTGCTTCATCCCTCAAAATTAATAAAAATGTGTGCTATTCGTAAGTGCTATCTTTCGAATAGCTAGTTATCAGGATTATCATCTGTATTGTCATCATCACCTTCTGTTGATTGGGTCTCATAAAGTAAATCGTTTTCCGAGACGGTATCATTGGTGCAAGAAAACAAGAGTATATTGAATAGTAAAGCCACTAGGGCCACCGCTATTTTTCGCATGATTTTTAGATTTAAAAATTTGACAATAGGGTCACTGTCCGAACCTTTGGCCGATAGGGTTTTCGGGCGAATTGACCCGTGATAAATAGGAGCGTGCACTGCTCTTGAGGTGGGAAGTGGAAATGATGTTTACAGAAGCGTTCAGCTACTTCCCTTTGGCGTCAGCTAATTGTAATGTGGATTTCCGCTATGACTTATGTAGGACTTTTCTTTAATTGCAGATTAAAGAGTTCATTGGCCACAACACAAATGAATGAAGAGCAAAAAGTGATTTATGGAGAAAAGATGGAAAAGAGTTTCCGGAAAAAACATTCCATAAAACTTCCAAGATGAATGCTGTTATTCACCTTTTAAAGAACACTAACCATGTCAATAGAAGTTTTAATGCGGGCGTTTGAAAAAGCAAAAATGGATGTAGGGTCTAACAAGAAGACACACTTGTCTACCTACCTTTCCGACCTATTGCAAGAAGAATATAAGTATACGATCAGCGAACGGCGATTAAGGGATTACTATACAAATTATAAGAAGGGTACACATGCCTGTCCCGATGATTTGAAACCAAAACTGATCGAGTGTTTTTGCAAGTATTTGGGGTATAAGAATTATGGCGATTTTGTGAACAGTAACAGTGCAGGGAGAGATGGGGAAGTTTATACGCCCCGTTTTTCAACAAAGCAAAGAAGCCCCGTTCAAGGAGGTGTTGATGATACCAATCTGCGGTCAAGAATGAAATACAAAAAATTTTTACTTGTTTTTGTTGCAGGCTTGGCAGGCAGTGTCTCTTATACGGAATTTGTAAAAGGAGAGAAGGAATGTATGGTTTGGGTCAAAGACCATTATGAGAAAAGTATTTGTGATGGGGAGAAAGGTGAAATTGCCTTGCGCAAGACTATTTTAAAAAAACTGAGAATGGTACAGGTATGTGATACAACCACGTTCTTTGAAAATAATGAACCTATTATTTGGTATGATCTGGTGCGCAACGAATATGAGTATTTTACCTTTTATGGACTGCACCCGGTTACTGGAAAAACGCTTCGCCCCATTACCCAGGCCATAATTGATACGCAGGTAAAACCCTGTAACGAATTGGAACGTTAAATCGTTGTGGGCGGTAGGCACAGATCTTAATGGATGATTTTTATGAATTTAAACACTGCCAATTCAATACAGAACCATGACTAAATCTACTCGCCAAAGTATTTTGATCTCTTATATGATTGGGCTTCCAATAGGGCTTTTGTTTGTTGCTGCGGTTATCTTTCTTCCTCCAGTACTATTGGGCGAGGAGGAATTGACTTTTAGTATGTTGGTCTCCTATGGAAAAGCAATATTGGGTTTGGTCATTTCCTTTGTCGTTGTACTATGGTTTGCGGCAATCTTAGCCGAGAAAAGTATTCGGAAAGGGAGTTCCGTTTTGATGACATCATTTAAATATTCGTTCTTGGTCAACCTTGTTATTTGGGTAGTGTTTTCTATTGTAGCATCTTTCAATGGGAAAAATGTATTTGGGTTGCTGCTCCCTTTTATTGCGTTCATATGCTGTACCGTTTTTACAACGCTCACAGTGGGTTTCTTAATTGCCAGGCAAATCAAATTAATAGTTTTGAGATCATCGAATGAATAATTTGACAGTGCCTTTCAGCAATATGGATAAAAAGAAAAATCGGCGAACCAATTAAATATAATAGCGTTATATTTAATTAAGTCAGCTCACTTGTATTTTTCATATTCGTATATGCGTACAAAGTATACTACATTCATGCTTGCGGTTTTGGTTCTATTCACCATAAGGGCATGGCCCAATGCGCTTGATACGGAATTAGATGTCACTTGTTATAAGCTCACAATTGCCCCTATAATTGATCAAGGGTATATTAGTGGAACTGTTCTGATCGATTTTCAAATTAATAAGAATGCAAATTCCGTAGTCTTTAATGCTGGAAACCTTGTAATTGATAAGGTGGTCGGTGAACATGTTTCCGGGTATCGAAAAATGGGGGCTGATCTTATCATCGATTTATCGCAAAGAGAGAAAACCAAAAATGAAATCGTCATTGAATACCATGGCAATCCAAAAAAGGGGCTTTTATTTGACAACAAGAATGGTGATGCTTATACCGTTTATGCTACGAGCCAATGGATGGTTTGTAACGATTCACCAGAGGATAAGGCGTTGTTCGAACTTGATTTAACTATTCCGTCGGATAAAAGTTGCGTTGCCAGCGGAGAGTTGGTGCAAATGATTCCCGAGAATGGGAAAATGCATTATTCATATCAACAAAATTATGAGAGTCCGGCCTATACCTACGGTTTTGCGATTGGGAATTACAATAAAGCCAAAGAAGATGCCAAGGGAGTACAGCTAAATTATCTTGGGAGAAATTATTCCTCCGATCAGCTAAAGACTATTTTTAAGGAAACCCCGGCCATGATATCGTTTTTTGAGGAAAAATCGGGAGTTAAGTATGATCAATCCGCATATACGCAGGTGCTTGTTGGAAACCATTATCAAGAAATGTCTGGATATTCCATTTTGAAAGACGGATACGGGAACCTGGTGCTAAAAGATGTTACTGAAACAAATCTTATTTCGCACGAACTGGCGCATCAATGGTGGGGCAATCGAATTACATGTAAGAATTGGAAGCACTTCTGGCTTAACGAAGCAATGGCAACGTTCATGTCTGCGGCTTATAACGAACATCGCTTTGGAAAGGAAAAGTACCAGGCAGATATAGGATCCTATTATAATGTATATAAGGAAATTAAAAAACGCAGAAATGACAAGCCCTTGGTTTTTGATGATTGGTCAAACCCTAGCCAGGATGATCGAAATATAGTCTACTTCAAAGGGGCGTATGTACTACATTTGTTACGGGGCGAAATGGGTGATGAAAACTTCTGGAGGGCGATTAAATTTTATAGCTCCGAATATTTTGGAAAATCTGTAAAAACAGTCGATTTTCAGAGGGCTTTGGAGGCATCGTCTGGGATACAGCTTGAGGATTTCTTTAACAAATGGATATATTGATACGTATCGCGAAATTGTATTTTTAGCTTGCTTTTCCTAATTGAACTTAAAGCATACGTGCTACCATGACTAATATAATTGAATGTTTTTTCGAAATAGGTAAACCTTTAAAATAACCATGGCTTTTAGAATACTACTTATTACCATCGTGATAGGGATCTGCTTCTATCTGTACAAACAACTATATGGAAATTCAACCTATAAAAGGTGTGAAAAATGTGATGGGAAGGGCTATTGGAAAGCCATGCGTGGAGAACGAGACAAATGTGATGTATGCCAAGGTGCCGGGAAAGTGGTACGCTGATGATTTAACTATAAATAAGATGTATAGAACACTGCTCTTTTTGCTCTTTTCTTTTGTGACCATCAATGCTCAAGATTTAGAAGAATCGCGAACCATACATGTGTTCGTTGCGTTGTGTGATAATGTCAACCAAGGCATTGTTCCGGTATCAAAAACCTTGGGTGATGGTCAAAACCCTAGAACAAATTTGTATTGGGGAGCACTATACGGCGTTAAAACCCACCTGAAGCGCAGTGCCGATTGGTTGTTGGTAAAAACGTTGGAAAGCAAGGACACACAGATCTTGGAAAGGGTATTGTTCAAACATATCACTACCGATACGTACTTATTGGCAGAAGCCTACGACGGGAAGTATATTGAACAAACCACGATTGATTTTTTAAAGGCGGCGAGTGGTGCCAATGAACAAAAGGTGGTGTTGGAAGGGAAAGAACATTGTTTTGGTGGTTCGGCAGACTTGGTGGCCTATGTAGGGCATGATGGTCTCATGGAGTTTGAATTGGATATTGATTTGAAACCTGTACATACGAACAAACGAGATGCCATGATGCTAGCTTGTATTAGCAAGACGTATTTTGCCCCATACTTAAAGGACACAGGAGCCAATCCGTTGGTCTGGACGACCGGATTGATGTCTCCCGAAGCATACACCCTAAAAGGGGCCATAGACGGCTGGATTTTAAGGGAAACCGACGCCGAAATACGGGAACGGGCCGCAAAAGCGTATCATGAGTATCAGAAATGTGGCCTACGAGGTGCCCGGAATTTATTGGTTACCGGTTTTTAAACGTTCATTTTCCTTATCCTAAACTGAGTTCTTTTTTCTGAACGGTGGTACCAAACCATTCTTCCACCTCGATCTTTTCTCGCTTGCTTTTTAGCATATGCACATACCCTTCAGGTAATTTTAAATAATCACCCGCCCAGTCGGTTCCTTTTTGAGCCACTGCTGCTATAGCATCGCAAATAAGGTGTACCTCTTGATCGGTCATGGTAGGGTGAAACGAAGCGCGTACCCAACCCGGTTTGTCAATAGTACATCCATCTAGACTATCGAACATTATTTTTTTCGATTCGGGTTGTTCAATATTTAACAAATAATGACCATAGGTTCCTGCGCAGGAACAGCCACCACGTGTCTGTATTCCGAAACGATCGTTTAAAAGACGTACGACCAAATCATAGTTTAATTGTTCAATATAGAACGAAAATATGGAGAGCCGATCCGTGTGTTCTTTCGCAAGCAAGTGCAGATTTGTAATAGCTCCCAAGCGAGCAAATACCGCGGTATTGATTTCGGTCTCGCGATCGGCAATCGCTTTGGTTCCCATTTCTTCCTTTAATTTTACCGCCATGGCAATTCGAATGGCTTGCAAAAAAGGGGGCGTGCCGCCATCTTCCCGTGCTTCCGGGTCTTTTTTGTATTTGTGGTTTCCCCATGGATCTGTGAACACAACCGTACCGCCTCCAGGATGATCGGGTATCTTATTCTGATATAATTTTTTGTTCATGATCAATACACCACTACTTCCGGGGCCGCCTAAAAACTTGTGCGGGGAAAAGGTAATGGCATCGAGATAATCTGTCTCATTGGGGTGCATGTCGATGGCAACATACGGAGCGCTGCATGCAAAATCGACAAAACAATGACCCCCAAATTTATGCGCAATACGTGCTATTTTATGATAGGGTGTTTTAATACCTGTTACATTGGAACAAGCCGTAATAGAAACAATGAAACGACTTGGTTTGAGTTGTTCAAGCTCTTTTTCAAGGGCACTGGTGTCTACAAGACCGTTTGAAGTATGTGGAATAATACGAACAAGGCCAACAGTTTCCAACCACAGGGTGTGGTTGGAGTGGTGTTCCATATGGGATATAAAAATCACCGGCCGGTCCTTTTCAGGGAAATTTATATAATCGTTCATTTGTTCGGGTACACGTAGCCCTAGTAAACGAACCAACTTGCTCTTTGCCCCGGTCATTCCCGAACCGGAAAAAATGAGCAAGTCATCTTTATGTGCATTCACATGTTTTTTAATGATTTTGCGAGCCTCCGCATAGGCATTTGTCATTGTTGCGCCGGTGAGTGATGTTTCGGTATGGGTGTTGGCGACCCAGGGCCCTACTTGGTGCGACAGCTTCTTTTCAATAGGGCCATATAGCCTACCGCTGGCGGTCCAATCTGCATAGAGAATAGGACATTGTTTCCCATCAACCGTGGCCGTGGTAATTTCCTTCCCTATAATCTGTTCCCGAAAGGGTTCGAAATAAGATTCTAATGCGGTCACATCTTTTTTCATAAGAGTCGATTTATCATTACCTGACTAGGCGTTTTGAAATTGGTTCTCGAGAAGACTTACATCCTGCGCTATAAAAAGTGCAAGTACATCACGCATCTTAAGCCAATTTTCAGAATGAATACAATAGCACACACTGGTGCCCTGCGATTTGTACTTTACAAGACCAATATTTTTAAGTTCTTTCAAGTGTTGTGAAATGGTAGGTTGGGCCAACCCTATCTCTTCTACCAGATCACCGCAATAGCAACCATCCATCTTAAAAAGATGTTGCAGAATGGCTACTCGGGCCGGGTTGCTTAAGATTTTAGCGAACAGGGCAATCTTATTCTGTTCATCACTAAAAATGTCGGTGCGTGCAAGTCCCATGGAATATATATTAGTTAATCGCAATATTACAATATAATTGAATGAAGAGCAGCATTTTTTTGATAAATTTTTGAAAGGAGTGGTGAGAATATTTTTTATGTAAAGCTTTTCCAAAGAATAACTTGCAAATAGCTACTCAAGATTGATGCGAATTACTAGGAATACAAAATGATTCGCATTGCTAATTTTTTGTAAATCGATGCGATTTGAAAATAGCACGTACGATTTCCTCATCCATGGGGTCAAATATATAGAGGCGGTTCAAGCGTTCACCATCGCCGGCATCAAGATATACCGATAGGCGTACATCACCGCTGGTTTCCTCGTCGGGGGTACGCACCTTTTCAATGATGGCCGGCACGCCATGAATGGTCAAACGTTCAAAAGATATGGTACGGTCGCCCTTTTCTACAAGGTCTAAACTACCAAAACTGAGATAGCCTTGGTCAAAATAGATAGTGTGGTCATTATTGAAAATACGGCCTATGAAGGTGTCGATCCCTTGATCTTGTTCCCATTCCCATTCGGGGGGTGTTTGCACACTAAACGTGGCGACGGCAAGTTCTTGCGTTAGAGAAGTACTTATGGCCGATGTGCTTTTGGAACAACCACAAAGAATGAATAACACTAAAATGGCAAGGATTGAAAGCGACTTTTTCATGAGCATCATTTTTTAAGAGACGCCAAAGTCTACGAATGGTTGCTTGGTCGGGTGAAACCGCTTAGAACCTATACCAAGTTAAAAATGCTAACTTACCACTGTTGGTTTTTAAAACCTTGTACTTTTGCGAACTGAATGGTTTGCATAAGATACTCTTCCAGATTGTATTCGGGAATGGGTAAGATTTGCTGCAACAGGGTCGTATCCCATTCACAAGGTTTTGAAGTTAGATAGGGAGTCAGATGTACCCCTATGGTATTGTAATAAAACTGTTCCAACTTTGATTCAAAACCTGAGTCCTTGTCTATAATATTTTGGGTGAGGCTGAAATTATGAAAAGCCACGGTATCCAATATCTTTCGAATTCCTTTTGTAATATGTGTTGTTTTGGAGTGAACTATATTCAATTGATCTATGGCCTTGTCAAAAACGGAGGCAATTACCTTTGCGGCATAATCGGTCGGGATAATATTTAGGCCACTATCTGCATGTGCCGTAATTCGAATGCGATCCGTTGAGGTGTTTCGGTAAAAGAACTTCGCGAAAAGATAAAAAACCATGTATTTGGAAATAAAGAAACTAGGAGTTTCCATCATATTACCGCCCAAAACGCTAGGACGCAAAATTTGAATAGGGATGTTTCTTTCTTTTCCCTCCTTGAGCAAGAATTTTTCAGCTGCATATTTAGAAGCTTCATAATGATTTCGATGTTCTAGAGGTTCATTTTGGGTATAATTGTTAAACAACATACCACTAGAATTTCCTACGGAAAACGCCGTACTTATATAAATAAACTTATCAACGCAGTTCGCATATGTATCAAACAACTCCTTGGTAAACTCAAAGTTTTCTTTAAAGATTTCTTCTTTTGCTTCTGGGGCGGTAGAAAGATTCACATACCCCGCAGAATGAATAAAGTGGGTTATTTTTTTAGCAGCTAAAAAGGAAACGGGTGTTAAGAGCTGCGTTGCCGGTACCACCGTAATTTTAGCATATATCGCACCTAAGTTTTGTTGGATAAAATGGGGCGTATATTCACTTTCCAGCATTCGGGCAATTCTTTGTTCGGGAGTGCCAGACTTTCTAGCACGAACGGGAAGATATATTTGCTCTACTTGGTGTAGCTTTTTTTCCAATAATGAGAATAATACTTGTGAGCCCAAAGTGCCGGTCGAACCGGTAAGAAGAATGTTCATAGGGGTAATTTGTTAAAAAAATAACCCTTATCAGAAATACATACCGATAAGGGTTAAGTTGTAATTTTACCGATTTAGCGGTCGGCCATTAATACCTGTAATACTCAGGTTTAAAAGGGCCTTCTACGGTTACCCCTATATAGTCTGCCTGGTACTTCTCTAATTCGGTAAGCTCTGCACCCAAACGTGAAAGGTGTAGCTTCGCTACTTTTTCATCTAAGTGCTTGGGTAGCATGTATACATCATTTCCATACTTTTCACTATGTTTCCAAAGCTCAATTTGCGCCAATGTCTGGTTGGTAAACGAGTTACTCATTACAAAACTTGGGTGTCCTGTCGCGCAACCAAGATTTACCAAACGCCCTTCGGCCAAAATGATGATATCTTTCCCGTCAATAGTATATTTGTCTACTTGAGGTTTGATTTCGTCTTTGGTATTTCCATAATTGGTATTCAACCACGCCATGTCAATTTCATTGTCAAAATGACCAATGTTACAAACAATGGCCTTGTCTTTCAACGCTTTGAAATGTTCTGATCTAATGATATCTTTATTTCCCGTGGTAGTAATTACGATATCGGCATTTCCGATCACAGTTTCTAATTTCTTTACTTCAAAACCTTCCATACAGGCCTGTAAGGCACAAATAGGATCTATTTCAGTAACCGTAACGATGGCACCTGCGCCTGCAAAAGAAGCAGCGGTACCTTTACCAACATCTCCATAACCAGCTACCACAACACGCTTACCGGCCAACATGGTATCGGTGGCACGGCGAATGGCATCTACTGCACTTTCTCGGCAACCGTATTTATTGTCGAATTTCGATTTGGTAACCGAATCATTTACATTGATTGCCGGCATAGGAAGTGTTCCATTCTTTACCCGTTCGTACAAACGGTGTACTCCTGTAGTGGTCTCTTCTGATAATCCTTTGATCGCATCGGTCAATTCTGGGTAGCGATCTAACACCATATTGGTTAAATCCCCGCCATCATCTAAAATCATATTCAATGGTTCGCGCTCCTCCCCAAAAAATAAGGTTTGTTCAATACACCAATCAAATTCTTCCTCGTTCATTCCTTTCCAGGCGTATACGGGAATACCGGCAGCGGCAATCGCAGCGGCAGCATGATCTTGGGTAGAGAAAATATTACAGGAGCTCCAAGTGACATCGGCTCCCAAAGCAACCAAGGTTTCAATTAAGACCGCCGTCTGTATCGTCATATGCAGGCATCCGGCAATGCGAGATCCCTTTAGCGGCTGCTCTTTTCCGTACTCCTCCCGTAAGGCCATTAGACCCGGCATTTCCGCCTCGGCAAGGTTGATTTCTTTTCTTCCCCAATCGGCCAAGCTGATATCCTTTACCTTATAGGGCACATAAGGAACTGTTTTCGTGCTCATATTCTTTTTTATTTTTTACTTTCGTTAACGAGCCGTTATAGGCGGCTTTTTGCAGGTGCAAAGTTACAAATTACACTGTTAATCTCATGCCTCTTTATAAAACAATACAGGTAAACTCCGCAATTAAGGTATCTATTTGGAAGATAGAAGAAACAGAGGAAACCTTGGCAGCGCCTATTGTACTTACCGAATACTGTTCGAATCGCATGCTGCGTATGAAATCTTCCATGCACCGTAGGGGGTTTCTTAGTATACGGCATTTAATGGCCGTTGAAGGCTATGTGGACCAAGATCTTTACTATGATAACTTCGGAAAACCCCATTTAAAGGACGGAAAACATATTTCGATAACCCATTCAAACCATTTTACCGGAATAATTATAAGTGATGTAGCTGAAGTAGGAATCGATATTGAACTGCAGCGCGAAAAAATTCTCCGCATTGCGCACAAGTTCACACCGGTTGAAGAATACCGTACGATTGCCAATACGGATGCCTTAATTCGCAAATTAACGGTCGTATGGGGCTGTAAAGAATCGCTCTATAAAATATATGCCGAACCTGGACTTAGTTTTTTACATCATATCAACGTGCATGATTTTTCTTTGAACGATGGGATGACCACTGGTGAAGTGCTTTACGAAGGTGCGAAGTCTGCCTACGATATTAATTTTCTGGAGTTTGAAGACTTTAGCTGCGTCTATGCGGTCAGGAGTTCCTAAATTTGTTAATTCAGATTTAAACCAGATGCCTTACATCTGAATTTCAAATAGAAAACATGAACATTTCGGTAGAACTTACTTTTTCTCCCTTGCAGAACGATTTTGAACAACACATCATCAATTTCATTAAGAAACTACGGGCTTCGGGGCTCGTTATTTTAGAAAATCCTTTAAGCACCCAAGTATATGGCCCTTATGAAACTGTTATGCAAGTGCTGAATAAGGAAATTAAAACAGCCTTTGAATTAATGGACAAAGGCCTTCTCTATATGAAAATTGTCAAATCTGACCGGAGCGAATATGAGTCCCATTTTTGATTTTTTTTTCGGGCAATATGCCGATTATGAGGCCTATCAAATTGTACTGGAAATAGTAGCGGTACTATTCGGATTGTTATCCGTCCTGTTTTCGAAGCGGAACAATATTTGGGTCTACCCAACTGGGATGATCAGCACAGCTATTTTTGTGTATCTCTTATATCAATGGGGCCTGTTAGGTGATATGTTGATCAACGGCTATTACTTCCTAATGAGTATTTATGGATGGTATATCTGGACACGTAAAGTAGATGCCGCGCACGTTACTCCAATTACGTATACAACAAAAAAAGAACATCAGGTTTCCGCTGTAATTTTTATGGCCACCTTGGCATTTGTTTACTTGGTGTACCAACAATTTGATAAATGGACAAGCTGGATCGCTTATGTTGACACCGTTACAACTGCGGTCTTTTTTGTTGGAATGTGGTTAATGGCGAAAAGAAAAATTGAGAATTGGGTATATTGGATCATTGGGGATGTAATTTCAGTACCCTTATATTTTTATAAAGGATTTACACTTACAAGTTTACAGTATCTTATATTTACCGTTATTGCCGTATATGGTTATCTCGCATGGAAGAAAAGTTTAGACAACAACCTTCAGAGGTCGTTAAAATAGTTTTGTTCGGTCCTGAATCTACAGGGAAAACAACACTATCAGAACAACTTGCCCGTTATTACAATACGGTTTGGGTGCCCGAATATGCACGTGAGTACCTACAGAATAAATGGAACAATGAGCGCAAAACGTGCGAACCAAAAGATTTGCTTCCTATTGCCGAGGGACAAATGCGCTTAGAGAATAACCTTTCCCAAAAAGCCTCGGAAGTGCTCATATGCGACACGGATCTCTTAGAAACCAAAGTATATTCCGAAGCGTACTATCTTGGACATTGCGATTCCTTACTTGAAAAGTATGCGCTTCAGAATACATACGACCTCTATTTACTCACTTATATAGATGTACCTTGGATTGGAGATGATTTAAGGGATAAACCGAATGAACGCGAACGAATGTTCGACTATTTTAAAAATACCTTGGAAAAATACGAACGTAATTTTGTTATTTTAAAGGGTGATAAAAAAACACGTCTTACTACAGCAACCACCTGTATCGATACTATATTAAAAACAAAAGCTATTTAACACATGCGATTTTCTGAAGAAGATATCAAACAACTTTCCGAAAAAGGAATTTCAAAAGAAAAGGTAGAAAGCCAATTAGAGACCTTTCGAGAGGGGATTCCCTATGTGAACCTATCAAAGCCTGCAATTATAGGGGATGGTATTTTGCATTTTTCAGATTCCGAAGAGGCAATGTTTATTAAACGTTTCGAGGAAGCGACTACCCGTTGCACCCTTCTTAAATTTGTCCCAGCCTCTGGTGCGGCTTCTCGTATGTTCAAAGCACTTTTTAATTTTTTGGACTCGTATGATCCAACAAAAGAATCTTTGGATACTTATTTTGAGCATACCGATAATACCTTGGTGAAATCGCTTTTCGAGAAATGGCAATCTCTTCCATTTTACGATATTATCCAACATCGAATAAGAGGTTCGTTTACCTCTTCTGATATGGAGAAGTATCTTTTTGTAGAAGATATGTTATCTGAAAATAGGCTCGATTATGGCTTCTATCCAAAAGGTTTGCTTCCTTTTCATAAGTATGAATCATATGTGGTTACGGCTTTCGAGGAACACTTAAAAGAAGGTGCACTGTATGCCCAATCAAAAGGCAAGGCACAATTGCATTTCACGATTTCCCCTCAGCATCAATTAATGTTTCAGAAAGAATTCGAAGTGGCCCGCGCACGGGTATTACATCAAACCGGAGTTGATTTTGAGGTTGGTTTTTCCAATCAAAAAGCAAGCACCGATACCATCGCGGCAGATATGGACAATAAGGCATTTAGAAACGATGACGGTTCCTTGCTTTTTCGGCCGGGAGGCCACGGTGCCCTTATAGAGAATTTAAATGAGCAAGATGCGGATGTCATCTTTATTAAAAATGTTGACAATGTCGTCACCTCTCGAACTTTGGAGACTATTGCAAATAGTAAAAAAGTATTGGCTGGCCTATTGCTGAAAGTACAGGAGCGGGTTTTTTACTTTGCTAGGCTTTTGGAGAGCGAAACAATTAGCGTTGAATTATTATTTGAAGTAAAGAAGTTTTTAGAAACCGAATTGAATGTACGTTTTACAGATAGTTTTGATGGGTTTAATATCTCCGAGCAAATCAAGGTCTTACAGGACAAGATGAATAGGCCTATTCGTATTTGTGGGATGGTAAAAAATGAAGGTGAACCGGGAGGTGGTCCGTTTTGGGTCAAAGAAAAAAATGGTCGCATTTCATTGCAGATTGTCGAGTCGGCACAGGTAGATATGAATAATGAAACGCAGGCGGCCCTTCTAAAAGGTTCCACACATTTTAATCCGGTCGATTTGGTTTGCGGTGTTAAAAACCACAAAGGCGAAAAGTACGACCTGCTGCAATTCGTAGACGCCGATTTAGGGTTTATAACAGGGAAGACTCAGGGAGGTCGAGAACTCAAGGCATTGGAATTACCTGGGCTTTGGAATGGGGCCATGGCCTATTGGAATACGCTCTTTGTGGAAGTTCCCGTAAGTACCTTTAATCCGGTCAAGACAGTAAATGATCTTTTAAGGCCATCACATCAACCTGGCTAGCTTTTAGTGTGTAATTTTTACACACTTTCATCTCTATTACACAACCTTACACAATGAGTATTAAAATGATTATAATTACAAGAACCTGATAAACAAATACTTGCGATTATTTTTCTTTAATGTGCGCGTTGGCATTATTCTTCCTATATACTTATCGAATCAAGTACAAAAGGTTAAATTTTAAACACACACAAGATGAAAAAAGTATTTTTAGTAGCAGCCTTGTCTCTAGGAACAATGACTGCATTCGCACAGGAAGAAGAAGCCAAAGAAGTAGTAGCAGTAGCTACAGAGATGGTAGAAGAGCAAGATGGTTTTGCAGAGGTAGCTCTTGAAGAGTTGCCAGAAGCAATTACAGCTGCATTGGAAGTGGCCCATCCGGGAGCTTCAATTTCGAAAGCGTATGTAAATGAAGCAGCGCAATACAAGTTGGAAGTTACCAAAGAAGATGGTTCAACTGCCGAGTTGTATGCTGATGCCGAAGGAAACTGGATTGAAATGTAAGGAACCAGTAAGAACCCCACTTCTTATTTTGAGTAACTATACTCGCTAGTTTGTATGAAAGCCCTGATGGTCACCATCAGGGCTTTTTTTATGTAACATATAGGTGTCCATCTTTTTTACAAGGAAAATTGATGTGCAGGCCGCTTAAGAATTTCGATTTGTATCGGATGTCGTTTTCGTCGAAATCGAACAATAGACTTCCATTGAAAGTCTTGGATATCCAATCCAAGGCAGTATGTTTTTAAAGATTTTACGATCCCGGTAAACTTCAAAGGTTTTCCAACCAGAATATAGGCAGTAGGTGTCTAAACAATGTCTATGCTGTATTTAGCTATAAAGAGTTTCAAAAGCGTATAGCTTTTATACGATTATACACCTAGGTATACACATTTACACAGTTGGAAGCAGCTGTTTGTTTTATAATATACTGCATATCAATCAGTTAAGGTTTTTTGTGATTTTGGTATCATATTTTCTATAAGGTAAGAGAGTTTAATAAGTAGATAAAATTAAGAAACATGAGAAAAGTATTTTTTATTCTAGCATTGTCTTTAGGAAGCGTTTCAGCTTTCGCCCAAGATACAGAAGCAACTGTTGAAGCTGTTGCAACTGAAGCCGTAGCACAAGATGATTTCGCTGAAATCGCTGCGAGCGAATTGCCAGAGGCAGTAACTGCCGCTGTTGCTAAAAATTATCCTACTGCAACTATCGATAAAGCTTATGTAAATGAAGCGAAGCAGTTTAAATTAGAAGTCTCTCTAGAAGACGGGACATCGGGAACTTTGTATGCCGATGAGAACGGAAACTGGATTGAAATGTAATAACTTGAGTTATTTGTTTTGTATCAAGTTGGTTTGGTCGGAAAGGGGTCGTAT